>JBAXPT010000028.1:0-15085 GCA_037132095.1 Actinomycetes bacterium | reverse complement strand
CCGTGACCCTGGAGTCACATCGAGGCGCATTCGAGTCGAGCCTCAAGTTTCCTCTCGATGATTTTCAGAGACGCGCACTCGATGCGATTGATGCCGGCGACTCTGTTCTTGTAGCAGCTCCGACCGGCTCAGGGAAGACCCTCATCGCCGAGTACGCAGCTGCATGCGCAATTAGCCGCGGTACGAAGACGTTCTACACAACCCCTCTTAAAGCGCTCTCAAATCAGAAGTACGGTGACCTAGTTGAGGCCCATGGAGATATCCAAGTAGGTCTGCTAACCGGCGACAACTCAGTTCGCGGCGACGCATCGGTGGTCGTGATGACAACCGAGGTGCTGCGAAACATGATTTACGCCGGCTCCGATGTGCTCGATGCTCTCGAGTTTGTCGTACTCGATGAGGTGCACTACCTGCAGGATCGATTTAGAGGCGCTGTCTGGGAGGAGGTGCTCATACATCTCCCTGCGCACGTGCGCATCGTCGCTCTATCTGCAACTGTCTCGAACGCAGAGGAGTTTGCTGAGTGGATTCAGACTGTTCGCGGCAAAACTGTCGCAATAATTGAGGAGCGTCGACCAGTACGCCTAACGAATCTCTACGCAGTAGGGGAGAAAGGCAGCCCCGATTTTCACTTGTTGCCCGTCTTCATGCCTGATCCAGCCGACGACCTCCGTCCGAATCCAGAGGCAGCCAAACTAGACGGTCAACCGAATAGAGATCGATCGGCTTCGCGATATCCGAGGGGTAGAGGGGAGTCACAGTCAGGCCGATTATTTACACCATCGCGCGTCGAGATCATTCAACGCTTGGCCGACGAGAACATGCTCCCTGCAATTACCTTCATTTTCAGTCGCGCAGGCTGCGATGCTGCCGTTGATCAATGCCTCGCTTCGGGCATTCGGCTCACGACACGCGAGGAGCGCAGAGAACTTCACCGGATCGCAGAGGAGCGCACCTCGATGCTGAGCGACTCAGACCTTGTGGCACTTCGATATGACGCGTGGAGAATTGCATTCGAGGCGGGGATCGCAGCCCACCACGCCGGAATGATTCCTCCGTTAAAAGAAGCAGCAGAGGAGGCATTCGCATCGGGCCTCGTAAAGGTTGTGTTTGCAACAGAGACACTTGCTCTCGGAATCAATATGCCCGCGCGCACGGTTGTAATTGAGAAACTCTCAAAGTTCACAGGGGAGCACCACGAATTCTTAACACCGGGCGAGTACACGCAGTTAACCGGCCGGGCAGGGCGTAGAGGTATAGACGATCGTGGATTCGCTGTAGTTGCATGGAGTCCATTCGTTCCATTTGAGCAAGTTGCGGGGCTTGCCTCTAGGCGCACCTATGCGCTTACCTCTAGTTTTCGCCCTACCTACAACATGACCGCGAACTTGGTTGCCAGGTGCGATTCAATTGAGGCGCGACATCTTCTAAACCTCTCTTTTGCTCAGTATCGGGCCAATAGCGATGTGGTGGCTCTCGAGGATCAACTAGAGATAATTGCCTCCCTCCTCGAGAAGGAGCGTGAACTAATGAAGTGCGAGTTAGGTGATTTTGAGGATTACCGAGCGCTTATTGCTGGAAAGGAACGCCCAGGCGACTCCGCTAAGCGCAGTTCAGTAGAGAGCGCTCTTGCTCAGATGCGCCCAGGTTCTGTACTGCGAACCAAACGCTGTGGTGGGCGCTGTGTGGTTCTACGGCACGAGGGAGGGCGCAGCGGGACTCGGATATTGGTGCTTGGCGCTGACTCCACCCTCACGCGTCTAGGGCCAGCAGATTTTGAGACTGCTCCATTGGTTGTAGGCGGGCTAGATATCCCAACTCCATTTGCCCCCAAGAACCCCTCATTTCGGCGTTCTCTTGCAGGTCGTCTTCGTGCATTGAAACTTCAAGGCGACGACGCTCATGATGACCCTCATCAAGGAGGGAAGAAGCAGAAGAAATTAGCTAAGAGGCAAGAAGTGCACCCGGTCTCTGAGTGCCCAGATTTAGAGGATCACATGCGGGCAGCATCGAAGGCCGATCGCCTCGCAAAGGATGCTGCACGCTTAGAACGACGCGTCCAAGCCCGAAGCGACAACCTCGGGCGCATGTTTGATCGCGTGCTTCGCGTTCTAGAGGAGCGCGGGTACCTCGATGGTTGGTCGTTGACTGCATCTGGAGAGAGCCTTATGCGAATCAACTCTGAGACAGACATCCTTGTTGCAGATGCAATCAACACCGGAGTATTCGACGGACTCCGGCCTCAGGAATTGGCATCCATAGCCTCAGTGTTCACATACGAACATCGCGGGCCAGAGCATCGCCGGCCACCTTCACCTCGCTGGCCTAGTGGCGACTTGGCAAAACGCTGGCGCTCCATTGAACGTCATTGGAACTCGCTGCGTAGCGATGAAGAGGATGCAGGGCTCCCAGAGATGAGGCCACCCGATCCAGGTCTTGCATTGATCGTTAAAGCATGGGCCTCCGGGCACGACCTGAGCGACGTTCTTGATTTAACTGATGACCTAACCGGTGGAGATTTTGTTCGACATATGAAGCAACTTGTTGATCTGCTTCGTCAGATTTCTTTGGTCTCAGAGAATGCACAGACTAAAGAGAGTGCCCGCACTGCCGCAGAGTTATGTTTTCGAGGTGTTGTCTGCGCCTCAGGGGTAACCTCCAAATGAGTATCCGTCCAGGGGACGAATGGGGGACGCCCAATGACTCCGACCCCGATTTAGTTGTTCTCGGTAGCGATGCCGACCTTGCGCGGTCACTCAAATCTTGGCCACATCGAAACCCGTTGATCTCTTTCGAACCCTCGGTAGATTCGGATCTTGCAAAATCCCTAGGGCTCTCATCGCTTCGAGATCCTGGAATAACCAATGCTGGCGGTGCAGGAAAAATAGCGGCGCCGATTGACGCAATTGAATACAGAATTGCAGGGAAGACATATCTTGCTATGAACGCTATTGAGCTGGGGGTCTCTCCGCTAGTGCTGCGGGCAACAAGTAGAAGCAAAGAGATCTCGGTCACAGTCAATGGACGAAAATTTTTCAACGGATTCGCAAGCGGAGTCGTCGTAGCAAATGGAGAATTCATCGGAGCCGCGGACCTAGTTCCTCGGAGCCACCCCGGAGATGGGCGACTCGAGATTCATATTTACAGCCTCAAAGCGGGTGAGCGAGCGGCGATGCGTAGGCGCCTTGCCACCGGAAGCCATCTTCCACATCCCCGCATCTCGACAGCTTCAGGGTCGCGTGTACGCATTGAGGTGAAGGGCGGCGCATGGCCGATCAGGGCCGACTCCGAGTTGGCGGGGCGAGCGGGGAGGATTGAGTTCGAGGTCCAGAGCCCAATAGCCCGACTCCTTCTCTGAGCCAGACCGCTCCAAGTCTCTAAGTTCTAAAATCTTTTGGGAATTTCGCCATCCATTCCCATTCAAACTCCAAGTAGCCCGGTACGATTCGCATCCCATGCAGTACGTCGCAGAGCAATTCACCTCAGATGAAGCCACGGCCCTGCGCCCATACTTCACGAATATTGACGGCCCCGTCTTCGCCCTCGTAAATCTCCCGGAGGTCGTCAAAGGAGCATTGTTTGCACGTTATTCGCGCTCCGAGAAGAGTCTTCGGCGCCTATTCCTAGATGAGTTTGCCGTAGAACTTGATCTCTCGGGAGACATCACGGTCGACGCGAGCGTCGGAGTTAAACGTGCGGAGGCGCTATACGACAAAGTATTCCTCGAGTACGGCGATGACTCTGTGGCTCAACTAGGTGGAGTGCATCTCGCGTGTGAGCAGGCCTCAAATATCCTCACCAAAGTTCTCGAGTGGGGCCGATTGATGGCGTACCTAGAGCAATCGACTCGGTACATTCCATACGACTCTCGACTTGGAGGGAGATTCCGTTATCTACGGCCTCCCGAGGTACTTGAGTCACCCCTTGGAGCACTCTACGTAGCTGAGATGGATCGGCTATTCGCGAGTTACCAGCAACTACTCCCGAGGATGATGGAGTGGGCCCGCGAGCGTTATCCAAAAGACCCTGGTGACCCCGATTTTGTCTACAAGCAAACCATCAAGGCAAAAGCATGTGATGCAGTCCGAGGAATACTCCCAGCCGGGACTCTCTCCAACGTAGGTATCTACGGAACTGGCCAGGCCTACGAGTCTCTTTTACTAAAGATGCGTGCTCACCCGCTACCAGAGGCCCGCGAGTATTCAGAGTTAATGCTCACCGAGTTGCGCAAGGTTATTCCTTCCTTTTTAACACGGGTAGATCGCGCAGACAGGGGAGGTGCATGGTCCCAGTATCTGATGGATACGCGCGAGCAAACACAGAGCGTTGCAAACCGAATCCTCGGTCGGATGGATCCAGAGGATAGGCCTGGAGTGACACTTGTCGACTTCGATCCGGAGGGCGAGGACAAGGTACTTGCAGCGATCCTTTACCCCGTATCAAACCTGCCAGAGGATGAAGTGCTGCATCGAGTACGCAGCCTCGGAGAGGAAGACCGCCGTCAATTGCTCGCAGCATATGTAGGGGAGAGAACTAACCGACGCCATAAACCCGGGCGCGCTCTTGAGAGAACCGATTACAGATTCGATGTACTCGCTGATTACGGAGCATTCCGCGATTTACAGCGACACAGAATGTTGACCATTGAATGGCAACCCCTAACTCCGCTACATGGATTTGATCTACCCGACGCGGTAGTTGAGGCCGGAGCCGAACGCGAATTTACCGAGGCGATGGAGCGATCGGCCGCACTCCATGGCGCCATGGCTCTGCGATTTCCAGAGCAGTCATCATATGCAGTCTCTCTCGCATATCGAATTCGTTTCGTTATGCAGTTCAATGCGCGCGAAGCATTCCATATGCTCGAGTTGCGCAGCGGACCCCAAGGCCACGCTGCATACAGGACAGTCGTGCAAGATATGCATCGCCTTATAAAGGAGCAAGCGGGGCACTCAGCGATTGCCGATGCCATGTCATATGTTGATTACGGGGTCTACGAACTCGAGCGTCTCGCCTCTGAGCGGGCTGCAGCTGCGCGTCGCTCCACAGGCGTATAACAAGAACTAGCATCAGCAACACCGACAACATCGGCAACGCAAAGATGACTCACAGCGCGATTCAGGAGCGTTCAGCGCGAACAATATTTCCTATTTTTGGGCCCCTAAAATTTCCTCTCGGCTCGCCTTGATTATTACGGGCTAATGGGGTGTAATGCACCTGCTTACTGTTGTGAGCGAGGGCCCGATCGGGGTCAACTCCAGTTCGCTGGAGCGGAGGCCGATCGAAGAAGGCTTAGGCAACGGGATTCAGATACCCAGCAGAGAACGCTGTACTTATAGCTCGACGGCGACGCCGAGTAGGTGAGGCAGTGACCCCAAGGGGATCTGAGTCCCGAAGCCATGGCAGCAGCCATCAGAGGTCGACTGACTTGATGCCGCTGATAGCGAGTAAGGCCGCATCGAGTCGTATTTTAGGTTTTTCGCCATATATTGGCTGCCCTGCGCGATTCTGCTCCCTCTGCGTGTTATGTTGCGCGCCCCTCCACCCCGGAAGTGAACATGCCTAAAGACGTAATAGACCCAGAAGAAGAACTCGAGACCGACGATGAACTCGATGGCGATGAGATTGAGGACGACCTCGATGATGAGGCCGATCCGTTAATTGACTCTCCACTCGATGATGACCTGTTGGCGATTGATGGCGTGGACGACAATCCCGCTGATGTCTCCACAGACGACGAACTCGACGACGACGACGATCAAACAGTTGTGGTTCTTGAGGATGAACTCCACCCCGATGACGTAGAGGCATCGTTGGATATTCTTCTCAAGGAGAAGACGACTAGCGATCGCCCCGAGGATGAAGACCTTGAGGACGCTGAGAGCGAGGCTGATCGAGTCGAGGGCACCAACAAGGTGAAGCCTCGAGGAGACGACGAGTTTTTATGCGACTCGTGCTTCCTGGTACTGCCACTCAGTCAACTTGCATCTGGGCAGAAGGAACGCTGCAGGGACTGCGCGTAAATCTAGGTAATTTTCTCAAGATCCTTTAGGGCAAATTTGAACTCGACTCATCGCTGATGGAGAGGTCTGTGCTCGGACCAAACGCGCGTATTGCATTCGCAGCCTCTGCTCTATCTGGGCTTTTGATGGCATGCGCATTCCCTCCGGTTGGAGCCTGGCCACTTGCTATCGTCGCATTACTCCCTTTGCTCTGGGTCTGGAGCTGCGCATCAATTTGGCGGGCAGCGTGGAGTGGCTTCGTATTCGGAGTACTTTTTTTCGGAGTCGTTCTCTCGTGGTCATGGTATTTCGGCGCGGTAGCAATTCTCCCGCTCGTTGCGACTCAAGCCCTCTACGTAGCGGCGGTTGGCAGCGGTATCGCAGCCCTACGTCGCCTAGGAGTTTCATCCCCCTTAATCGTCGCTGCGGCGTGGAGTCTTGGCGAGTATCTGCGCGGAACTTGGCCATTAGGGGGGCTGGCATGGGGAGAGGTTGGAACCGCCATGTCTCCATTTACGCCGGCACGCGGGTTAGCCGCCTGGACAGGTGCTCTAGGGGTCACCTTTGCGGTGGTTCTCTTTCAGGCTGTGTTGATTGAAGTACTGCTCAAGGCCAGCAGGAGAGGGGTTGCAGTTGCAGGCGGGGAGGGGAGAGGCGCTCACCGCCTTCAATCTCACCGAATCCATTTAGGGGTAGCTGCGCTGTTAGTTCTGATCTTCGTAGGTGCAGGGCTCAATCCTCCGACAACTCGTGGGGTCGGAACATTAAAGATTGCTGCTATCCAGGGAAACGATCTCAACAGAAGGTTGACCTCAGATGAGATTGATAACCAAGTACTCACGGAGAAGCACTTCGAGCTGGCTGGGCAATTAACCGGAGACTACGACCTAATTATTTTCCCCGAGTCTGCGCTTATGAGCGACCCTGAGGCAGACCCACTACTCATGTCAAGAATTGTCGCTACTGCGAGGCGCCATAATTCATTTGTACTTATCAATGCAATAAATCGCGAACAAGATGGCGCTATTTACAACACGAACCGCCTATACGCACCCGATGGTTCGCTAGTAACGAATTACTCCAAAACACATCTAGTCCCATTCGGAGAGTATGTGCCTTGGCGCTCTGCATTGAGTTTTATATCTGCAATTGATCAGATACCAGAAGACTTCACGGCTGGGAGAATCAACGCTTCAAACTCAGGCGTCCTTAATCTCAACCGCAAGAAAATTGGGAACCTTATTTGTTTCGAGTCGTTATTCCCTGAGATTGCCCGAAGAGAGGTCCGGGACGGAGCAGAGGCACTAATTGTCTCAACCAATAATCGCTCCTACCGTCGAAGCGCGAACAGCGCTCAGCATGTGCAGTCTTCTCAGATGAGAGCCGCGGAGACTGGTCGGGCATTGGTACAGGCTTCAATCTCTGGAATCTCTGCGATTATCGACCCACTTGGCCATATTGAGAAGAGAACTGACCTATTCAAGCCTGCAATTATCGAGGCAAATATGCCTCTTCGTGCGGGGGAGACCCCGTATGTGAAGCATGGACCGCTAATAGTTGAGATCTCAGCCGCGATAGTGATTGCGGCTGTGGCGTTTGGCCTGCTTCGCCGTAGACTCCAGAGGATGCCCAGTAGAGGAGACTCCAGTGAGTGACGAACGCAGCACAGTTGATCGAGTAGTTGAGTTGGCAGTACATGTCCCCGTGGGAATCGCTGCATTCGCTAGAGATGCAGTACCCACACTCGTCACAATGCTCGCTGGGCGAGGCAAGCGAGAAGTAGATGTGCACCAACGCGAGGTAGTTGGCCAAATAGCGAACTACAAAGCAGTTGGTGAGCTGGCCGTTAAATTTGGGCCGCCTATCGTAAAGCAGCGGGTAAACGAGCAGATGGTCACTCTGCGAGCTAAAAGCGTAGAGGCGTTCGAGTCTTTTTCATCATCCTCAAAGGCTTACTCAGGCCTCTCCGACCTGTGCTCTTCAGCCGATGGTTCTAACCACACTGAGAGTCGCGAGGCGAGGACCAACGATGCGTCAGCGACGGAAGATTCAGCGCAGGGCATGGCATCAGGTGCTGGATCAATTATCGAAGCGAGTACTCCGGAGACCGACTCAACCGCAATGCAGCCAGGGATTCTCTCAATCCCAGATTATGACGGGTTAGCGGCGAGCCAGATTATTGAGCGGCTCGAGGGTCTCAACCCGGAAGAATTAAACGACGTAGAAGAATACGAACGATCAACACGTGCTCGCCGAACCATTCTCGGCAAGATCGCCATTCTGCGGACCAAGTAGAGGGCCACAGCGTTGGAGTCCGTGCGCTATGCAACCAGCGACGATGTGGAGACCCTCTGTGGTTTCGCTGCGCAGTTAGCCCACGAGCTCATTCCTATGAGGGGTGGTGCTCTCTGGGCTGCTCAGGAATCACTCATAGAGCCCCTCGGTGAGGCATTTGAGACTCTTCTTGCCTCCGATGATTCAAACATCGTTATCGGGCTCTTAGAGGGCTCTCCCATGGGGTTCGGAGTGGCTTTAGTACGACGACTAAACGACGGCACTCTGCTGGGAGACATCACTGAAATTTGGGTTGAGCCTGAGGCTAGGGCGGTTGGCCTTGGAGAGCTGATTCTCGCTTCGCTTACTGAATTCTGCGCAGAGAGAGGATGCATCGGCGTCGATGCAAGGGCTCTTCCTGGGCACCGCCAAACAAAGAACTTCTTTGAGGAGCAAGGCTTCACAGCACGCATGCTCACCATGCACAGAACTCTTTAAGGAGCCATAGAGCAGGCAGGGCGGCGCCAAAGTGCAGGCCGTATACCCTGATATCTCGGGCATTTACATATACGGCAAACGCCCATAATCTTCGTTATGTAACTCTGTGGAGAGTACTCGCTACCCTACGGCTATGAGGTCAACGACGAAGACGAGAGTCTCGCCGCCTTTAATGACCCCCCCGGCTCCGGCTGATCCGTAACCAAGGTGCGGCGGGATTGTGATGCTGCGCCGTCCGCCAACTTTCATGCCGGCGACCCCTTGATCCCAGCCTGCGATGACCTCACCTCGACCGAGGTGAAATCCAAAGAAGTCATTCCTGTCCCAAGAAGAGTCGAACTGCTTCCCTGTGCTCCAGGAGACCCCTACATAGTGAACGCTAACGAAGGTACCGGAGACTGCCTCGTCGCCGGTGCCGATCTCTAGGTCCTCCAACACCAGTTCTACTGGAGGAGCGGTATCTGGAATTGTGATTGTTGGTTTTGTGTCAGCCATGCCGTGAAATTAGCCCAGAATCAATCCGCCGACCGGCATCGCAGCTCTTGAGCACATACCCAGACCCAATGAGCGCCTGCATTGATACTGAGCCGCTACCTAGTTGTCGTCGTAGTCAGACAGAGGGGGGCACGAGCAAAATACGTTCCGGTCGCCGTAAACGCCATCTATGCGACTTACCGGCGGCCAGTATTTATTCCTACGCGTTGCATCCGATGGGTACGCCGCCTGCTCGCGTGTATACGGCCGATCCCAGTCGCCCGTTAGGAGATCGGCAGATGTATGCGGTGCGTTGTGTAGCGCACTCTCATCAAGGGATACAAGCCCCTCCTCTACCTCAGTAATCTCGGAGCGAATTGCAATCATCGCATCGATAAAACGATCGACCTCTCCAAGATCTTCCGACTCTGTGGGTTCTATCATCAGCGTTCCGGATACAGGGAAGCTCATTGTTGGTGAGTGAAATCCGTAGTCGATCAAGCGCTTCGCTACATCATCAACGCTTACACCAGTCGCATCTGTAATTGGGCGAATATCAATAATGCACTCATGCGCAATTAGCCCAGATTCGCCTCGATATAGAACAGGGAAATGCTCTTCAAGTTGATGCGCTATGTAGTTTGCATTCAGGATCGCAACTTGAGTCGCCCTGCGAAGACCCTCTCCCCCCATCATCGCTATATACGCCCATGAGATTGGGAGCAGTGACGCAGAACCCCAGGGGGCTGCAGAGATCGCCCCTACCCCACCACCAGCGGGGCCACACTCAGGTACTAGTGGGTGCGACGGGAGGAACTCTGCGAGGTGGGCGCGAACCCCAACCGGTCCGACACCTGGCCCTCCCCCTCCGTGGGGAATGCAGAATGTCTTGTGCAGATTTAAGTGCGATACGTCAGCACCAAAATGCCCAGGAGCCGCTAACCCGACTAGTGCATTCAAATTTGCACCATCGAGATATACCTGGCCCCCTGCCTCGTGGACCATTGCACACACATCTGTGATCTCAGTATCAAAGACTCCGTGTGTTGATGGGTACGTAACCATCAACGCTCCGAGTCGCCCAACATTCTCATCAATGCGGCGCGTGAGATCCTCTAGGTCGATGTCTCCTGAGTCATTGCATGCAATGACTATCACCTTCATCCCGACCATGGCCGCGCTGGCGGCATTCGTTCCATGCGCAGAGGCAGGTATGAGGCACACAGTTCTCTCGAAATCTCCGCGAGATCGGTGGTAAGCCCTGATCGCTAATAGCCCTGCAAACTCCCCCTGCGATCCGGCATTGGGCTGCAGCGAGACAGCGTCATAGCCAGTGATCTCAACTAGAGCAGCCTCAAGTTCTTTGAAGAGCCTGCGGTATCCGATGCTCTGATCTATCGGAGCGAAGGGATGCATTGCCCCAAACTCGGGCCAGGTCACGGGGATCATCTCAGTCGTCGAGTTGAGCTTCATCGTGCAGGATCCGAGCGGAATCATTGTACGGTCGAGGGCAAGATCTCTATCAGCGAGCCTGCGCAGATAACGAAGCATCAAAGTCTCTGACCTGTACTTAGAGAACACGGGATGAGTCATGAACTCAGACGTTCTAATCAGCGCCGCTGGAATCGCATCCTTGGCTGTCTCAAGAAGAGAAGCAATATCGAGATTCACCCCGAACGCAAGTAGTACGCGCTGGAGAACATCTTGGGTTGTCTGCTCATCGAGGGATAACCCAATTGTGTCGTCATCAATCAGTCGCAGGTTGATCCCGCTCTCTAGAGCATTAGCGATCACCTCGCTAGCGCGCCCTGGGACTCGGATCGAGAGCGTGTCGAAGAATGCCTCCTCAAGCACAACCAAACCTGCGCTACGCAGTGCCTCTGCTAATGCCGCGGTCTGACGGTGTATCCGCTCTGCGATGCGTTTAAGCCCATCTGGGCCATGCCATACGCCATAAAAACCTGCGATAACTGCGAGCAAAACCTGCGCTGTACAGATGTTGCTTGTTGCCTTCTCGCGACGAATGTGCTGCTCTCTTGTCTGCAAAGCAAGCCGTAAAGCTGGTCGCCCTGCAGAGTCAACCGATACCCCTACAAGTCTTCCTGGTAAGGACCGCTTTGAGGAGTCCCTGACGGCCATGAAACCTGCGTGTGGACCCCCGAAACCAAGTGGGACTCCAAATCTCTGCGACGACCCAACTACAACATCGGCGCCGATCTCGCCTGGCGGGCGGATGAGCGCGAGTGCCAGCAAATCAGCAGCGACAGCAACGCTCGCTCCCTGCGCATGTATGCGCTCTATTAGTTCGCCGTCGTCACGCAAGCGACCGCTGGCTCCTGGGTACTGAAGCAGTACCCCAAAGACTCCCTCACTTGGGATATCAGTCTCAGGGTCGCCGACTAATAGTGCAATGCCAAGCGGCTCAGCACGGGTAGCGACTACAGCAATTGTCTGGGGGAAGCAATCTGCATCAATGAAGAAAACCTCTCCGGCTTTCGGGTTCAAGCGATAGCAGAGCGCCATTGCCTCGGCCGCTGCGGTGCCTTCATCAAGCATCGATGCATTGGCGATGTCCATCGCTGTTAGGTCAGCAATCATCGTTTGAAAATTGAGCACTGCCTCTAATCGCCCCTGCGAAATCTCCGGCTGGTAGGGCGTGTAGGCGGTGTACCACGCCGGATTCTCAAGAACATTCCTAAGCACTACCGGTGGTGTGACGGTGCCGTAATAGCCAAGACCAATAAGAGAGACAAGCGATTGATTCTCGGCAGCAATCTCCCGCAACTCTTCGAGAACCTCTACCTCAGATCGTGCCGGCCCAATACTCAAAGCTCCGAGCCGCTCAATTGTGCTGGGAATAGCAGCGGAGGTGAGTGCATCAAGAGAGGAGTAACCAAGAATCTTGAGCATTTTAAGTTGGTCTGCAGAGGATGGTCCTATGTGTCGCTCTATGAACGCTCCATGGTTCGCCAATTCATCATACGAAGGTCGATCTACGTGCTTCACCGGGTTGCCCCTTCAGTAACAAGATTGGATGCCACTCTCATTTTTACAGAAGATTTCGTGGGCGCGAGTTTCATGGACGCCGCACAAACGGCGGCCTAACCACTGTTCCTCTTAATTCACGCCCGCGTACCTCGATAGTTACCTCTGCGCCGAGCTCAACACTTGGCTTAAGAAAGGCGAGGGCAATGCTGTGCCCAAGAATCGGAGAGAAGTTTCCACTCGTGACCTCGCCCACATCATCTCCACCAAAGAAGACAGTGTTGCCGCCCCGTGGCGGTTGGCGCCCCTCAACTGAAATTCCCCGGAGCACGCGACTCGGCCCTTGCTCTTGCTCTACCCGCAATGCCCCCGCTCCCCTAAAGCCACCCGGCTTATCGAAGCGCACTACCCAGGCAAGCCCTGCCTGAAGAGAGGTAATCCCCTCCCCTAGTTCGTGTCCGTGCAGTGGGAGTCCTGCCTCAAGACGCAGGGTGTCGCGAGCGCCTAACCCTGCAGGCGTTACCCCTGCAGCAACGATCGCATCCCAGAGTTCATTAGCGACTGAAGCAGGGACCTCAATCTCGACGCCGTCCTCGCCTGTGTAACCAGTACCAGAAGCCCACCCAGACTCACCCAACCAAGTAACAGGGACGACATGGAAGTGACCCACCGAGGCGGCCTCCGGCCAAAAGGTTGATAATCGAGCACGAGCCTCGGGCCCCTGTACCGCGAGCACGACACGCGAATCTGTCACATCGAGAACCTCAGCCTCACCTGCTGCGACTGTCGTCACCGCCGCCTTAATTGCTGCAACAAGTGGCTCCGTGTTGGAGGCATTCGGCATAACGGTAAAGGCCTCTTTCTCCAGCCACCAAACGATTATGTCGTCCACCACATGCGCGTCACGTTCGTCAAGGAGGTGCGTGTACTGAGCGCGTCCAGGTTCAATGCGATTTAGGTCGTTGGTAAATGCCCACTGCAACGCAGCGAATGCGCCGGGCCCGCTTACACGCACGGATCCCAGATGTGAAACATCAAAAACTACTGCCGACTCGCGACAAGCGCGGTGCTCCTCGATAACTCCGGAGTACTGAATAGGCATCTCCCACCCACCGAACTCGGCCAATCGCGCCCCAAGAGAACGGTGCACAGCATCGAGTGGACTAGTTCGAAGAATCTCCGTCATCCGCGTCTTCCTATGGCTTTGATTGATGGGAACAGCAGACGAGAACGCATCTGCAGTGTAAGGAATAGCGCAGAACTGCTACCCCTAACGAATCAACGAAATAGCCAATAGCTGCGGACTAATTTCAAACTAGTTCTAGAGCGCAATTTGGGGGACAAATTACCAAATTTTTGAGAGCACCGGGGGGATTTTGCACCTCCGGATACTCTCTCTAGCGACTAGGAACCGAGCCCAGCCTGGGGATCGATCTCTGCTACTTCTATCTCCTCAAGTGGAGCGATGAGATCGCTTGGATGCAGCTCCGTGATTCCAGCATCAATCTGGCGTACAACCGAACCAAGCGGAACAATATTGAGGACACCTTGGCCGTGGCGCACGAGATCAAATATGTCCTCACCATTGCGAGCGAGCACACTCTTATTCTCGTCGATGACAAGGCTTGCCGTGGCGAGGTCTTCACCGAGGTGCTCGCGCAGATAATCAATTGCTTTGCGCGCGGTCTTGAGTGAAACCCCAGCATCAAGGAGATTCTTGATCACCTTCAGAGCAACGAGGTCAAGATACGAATACCTTCGTTTGGATCCACTCCCCTGCGCATCGCAGAGTGACGGTCGGAGCAGTTCGGTACGAGCCCAGTAATCCAATTGCCTATAAGTGATGCCGACAATCGCACAGACCTGTGGCCCGCGGTATCCAATCTCTTCCCATTCACTCTCTCCGAGAACTCCCTGCTCAAGAATCGAGGCAGTTACCGATACATCGGATGACGGATCACTTGGTATTGACATTGAGTACAACTCTCCATGGAATGTTGAGAAGGGGAATGTTGAGAAGGGGAATGTTGAGAAAGATTCCGGCCAGTCTGTCGAATGGGCGTCGAATAGGCGTCTAATGGGTCCGGATCACACTCTCGTAGTTACGAGCCTGTAAAACGTAACTTATTACCTATCGAGCGGTCAAGGTTAGGGGAAAGAAACTAGCTAGAGACCGAGTTCTGAGTCAGCAATCCCTGTAACTTCAGACAAAATCCTCGGGTTTTACCTGATCAAGGAAGTCTCGAAACTCCTCAATCTGCTCCTCCTCCTGCTCCTCATCAAAGACCAGGCTTGCCTCCTCGAATACATCATCCGCGATGAAAATTGGGGGTTGCTCTTCCTGACGCACCGCTAATGCAATGGCATCGGAGGGCCGGGCTGAGACTCGGAAAGTTCTATCGCCTGCAGCGAACTCAACCTCTGCGAAGAACGTTCCTTCGTGTAACTCGGTAATCTCGATCAACGAGATGGAGGCACCGAGTTCTATGAGCAGCATGGTAACAAGGTCATGCGTCATCGGCCGAGGAGTCTCCATCCCTTGAAGCGAATACACAATTGCAGTTGCCTCTGGGGAGCCTATAAAAATAGGTACGTAACGCCTCGGATCAGCCTCTTCACGGAGAAGCATGATGGGCTGATTTGAGGGGACCTCAACTCTTACTCCGACAATCGATACTCGAACCACGTGGTCACACTACCACCGCAAAAATGACGTTTAGACGCCCGGGAAACAGCGCAATCCCCCGCCGAATCGTCGTGTAAGCACGCAAGATATTTAGGCAAAACTGCAGAGGTTGCGCCTCGCGTTAACCAGACTCGCTTAGACCCTTGGAGACCTCTTCGCTAAGCGT
>JBAXPT010000027.1:0-15732 GCA_037132095.1 Actinomycetes bacterium | reverse complement strand
TGGCCGTTGAGTGTGCGGTATGCATAAGCAATCGCTACCGAGGTCATCGGGTAGGTAAATAGCAATCCGATAAGGCAGAGCAGGGCGCCAACAACATTGATCAAGATTAGAAGAACCATTAGACCAAGGACTGCTCCAAAGTTGCCCTTGACGATCTCGAATGATCGCTTTATTGCGCCTACTGCGTCACCATCGCGGGAGTCAATGACTGCATACCCAGCAAAGGCGAAGAGCACAGCCGCTATGAGCCCGGGAATAATGCAGATTAGGAGCCCAATGCCGATAGCGAGACCAACCAAGATGGCCTGCACGATGTAAGGCCCAAGTTGATCAGTCTCCGTAAGTTGACTCAACTCAGGGGTTCCGCCATCGGTTACACGAAGCGCTGCACGGATTAATCCCATTGCAAGGATGAGGCTCACTACCGATGTGGCGATGGAGAGGAGCAGAGCGACTACGCCTCTTCCTCCGGAGAACCCAACCCTAAGCACTACCTGCGCCACAAGGATGACAAGAGTCATGAGTACAAGCGGCCCGATGTTCTTCATCGTGGCACTCCAGGCGTAAGAGATCGCTGCGCCTGGAGAGAACGCACCCCCAGACGACATTGCTCCGGGCGGTGGAGGCGGTGGAGGAGGGTCGAAGCCTGGAGGTGGTGGGGGCCGGTGGAATCTGCGACATGGTGATCTCCTGAGGCCCAGCGGGTGCCGGTCGATGGAGAGCCTAGGGACTACATACCCACAGGGCGCGGACTATCAGTTTCGCCGCCGCGTTGGTTTTAGAGGGTGCGGATAATGGCGGCGTCGCCCTGACGTCAATATGGCAATATGGCAGGTCGTCGCCGCGTGTTTGTTTAGAGGGTGCGGATAATGGCGGCGTCGCCCTGACCGCCACCACCACAGAGGGCCGCGGCACCGACTCCACCACCACGGCGCTTGAGTTCGTTGATGAGAGTCATCACGACACGCGCGCCGGACATACCAACAGGGTGGCCGAGTGCAATTGCGCCACCATTGACGTTTACAACCTCATCCGTGATCCCAAGGTCCTTCATGCTTGCAAGGCCAACAGCGGCGAATGCCTCGTTGAGCTCAAAGAGGTCAATCGCAGAGAGGGGGAGGTTTGCTGCATCAAGTGCACGCTTGATTGCGCGTGATGGCTGGGTGAGTAGCGATGGGTCTGGCCCTGCAACCATTCCGTAGCCGATCAACTCTGCGATTGGGTTAAGCCCAAGCTCATCGGCCTTAGCGCGACTCATCACAACAATGGCTGCACCACCATCGGAGATCTGCGAAGCATTTGCAGCGGTGATGGTTCCGTCCTTTGTAAACGCGGGGCGCATGCCTGCGAGTGTCTCAACGGTGGTGCCGGGGCGCACACCCTCATCGCTGTCGACCATTAACGGGTCGCCCTTGCGCTGCGGGATCGCAACCGGGACAATCTCGTCAGCAAATTTGCCGTCCTTCTGGGCAGCGGCTGCACGCTCGTGACTGTTCGCAGCCATCTGGTCCTGAGCCTCGCGTGTAATTCCACCGAACTGTCCGCAGTACATGTCGGTTCCTTCACCCATGTGGACCGCATCAAACGCGCACCACAGAGCGTCATGAATTAGAGAGTCAACAAGCTCGCCATTGCCCATGCGGTAACCAGCGCGCGCCTTGGGGAGCAAGTAGGGAGCGTTGGTCATGGACTCCATTCCACCTGCAACAACAATCTCTGCATCGCCTGACTGAATCATCTGGTCTGCAAGGTAAAGAGCGTTGATTCCGGAGAGGCAGACCTTGTTGACGGTCATTGAGGGAACGCTGAGTGGGATGCCTGCTCCACTCGCTGCTTGGCGTGCAGTCATCTGACCTGCTCCGGCCTGAAGCACTTGACCCATGAGCACGTAATCGACATTGTCTGCGCTCACTCCACCACGCTCAAGCGCTGCACGAATCGCTAGAGCGCCGAGCTCGGCTCCGCTAAATCCAGCGAGCGCTCCAGAGAACTTGCCGATAGGGGTACGTGCTGTTGAGACAATTACAGAACCGGTCATTGGATTCTCCGAGTTGTTTGTGGATGTTCTTGAGTGTGGATGTTCTTGAATGTGGCAGCTAGAGAGTGGCGAATCGTATCCCCGAGCCCTACCCCTGCGCATATGGGAAGCCTGAGACTCGGGGGCAGACTTCGGTGGATTAGCCCATGGGGGCGCTTGGGTGGAGCCGAACCCTTTTGAGCCGGTACGGTAATGGCTCATGACAAGCCAAATTGATGCCATCCGTACCGCGATCCTCGAGGGTGCACCCGCCGAGGACATTGCGAATCTCCCAATACCTGAGTCGACTCGCGCCGCTGTGATTCTTGCAGAGGAGCAAGAGATGTTCGCAGGCATGGCATCAGAGGACAAAGACCCGCGCCAGTCGGTCCACATCCAAGATGTTGCTCTACCCGAGATCGCACCTGATGAGGCAGTAATTGCTGTGATGGCAACCTCAATCAACTTCAATACTGTCTGGACCTCAATCTTCGAGCCTGTCTCAACTTTTGGTTTTCTAAAGCGCCTAGGAAAAGAGAGTGCGCTGGGAGCGCGCCACGATCAGCCGTTCCATGTAATGGGTTCGGATGCTTCTGGGGTAGTGCTGCGGGTTGGCTCCGCTGTTCGCAACTGGAAGCCAGGCGATCGCGTAACTGTGCACTGCAACCATGTCGACGACCAAGACCCAACTAGCCACGAAGACTCCATGCTCTCAAGCAATCAGCGCATCTGGGGATTCGAGACAAACTTTGGTGGGCTAGCGGATCTATCGATTGTTAAGGCGAATCAGTTGATGCCTAAGCCCGAGCACCTCACATGGGAGGAGTCTGCGGTCAACGCTCTCTGTAACTCAACCTCTTATCGAATGATTGTTAGTAAAAACGGTGCAGGGATGACCCAGGGCCAGTCTGTTTTGATCTGGGGCGCAACCGGTGGGATTGGAGCATATGCAACTCAGTATGTGCTCAACGGCGGAGGTATTCCTGTAGGAGTCGTCTCCTCTCCAGAGCGTGCAGCGTTGTTAAACGAGATGGGCTGCGAGGCTGTAATTGACCGTCGCGCCGAGGACTACAAGTTTTGGAAGGATGACAACACTCAAGATCAGAAAGAATGGCTGCGACTCGGCAAAAAAATTCGATCACTAGTTGGGCGCGATGTCGACATTGTTTTTGAGCACCCAGGGCGCCAGACGATGGGGGCATCTGTATTCGTTGCGAAGCGCGGTGGAACAATTATCACTTGTGCTGCAACCTCAGGTTTCATGATTGAGTATGACAACCGTTATCTCTGGATGAATCTAAAGACGCTCAAGGGTTGCCACTTCGCTAACTACCGCGAGGCTTACGAGGCGAACCGTCTTGTCTGCGAAGGCAAGATTCACCCGACCCTCTCGCGTGTGCTTACTCTTGAGCAGACCGCAGAGGCAGCCCTAATGGTTCACCGCAATGAGGTCGAGGGCAAGGTTGGGGTACTTGCACTCGCCCCAACCGAGGGTCTCGGCGTAACCAACCCGGAGATGCGAGAGCGTCTCTTGCCCCAGATCACCCTGTATCGCCGCTTCAACGGCTGAGGAGAGAGACATGGCATTTACTGAGATCGACCACGTAGCCATAGCGGTGCGCGACCTTGAGGCCGCCATTGCTTATTACCGCGACACTTTTGGGGCTGAGGTAGAGCACCGGGAGTTTGTTGAGTCCGATGGGGTTGAGGAGGCGCTTCTTAAAGTCGCCGACTCATATATTCAGCTCCTTACCCCGACCCGACCCGACTCCCCGCTGGCCAAGGCCCTCGAGAAGCGCGGAGAGGGCATCCATCACGTCGGCTATCGCGTAGATGACGTGGCCGCGGCTCTTGAGCAGGTAAAGGCACAGGGCCACATGGTGATCGATTCGGCCCCGCGGCCCGGGAGCAGGGGTACGACCGTGGCGTTTCTCCACCCTAAGACGGCATTTGGAACCCTTATCGAGCTAGTACAGGAATAATCGTTTAAGTATTCCCTCGCGTCGTTGGGGCTAAGCATGCGCGCTGACCGGTAACCTCGGCGTCTATGGCTGCAAAGAAAACTAAATCAACCGAGGCGGCGGTCTCTGCCGCACCTGTAAGTTCCCCGAGCCCGGCGAGTCCGGCTCATCCAATAGAGGCTCGAATTGAGCAACTAGCAGCACTGCGCGAAGCAGCTATGCATGCAGGTAGCCCAGCCTCTGTGGAGCGCCAACATGCTCGGGGTAAGTTGACAGCGCGCGAGCGCCTTGACCTGTTGCTTGACCCAGAATCATTCGTTGAACTCGACATGCTTGCGCGCCACCGCGCACATGGTTTTGGAATTGAGAACACGCGACCACTTACCGATGGCGTGGTTACAGGTTGGGGAACAATCGACGGCCGTAAGGTCTTCGTGTTCTCTCAAGACTTCACAGTCTTTGGTGGAGCACTCGGTGAGGTATTCGCCGAGAAGATTCACAAGGTCATGGACCTCGCTGAGTCAGTAGGTGCTCCAATGATCGGCATCAACGACGGTGCAGGTGCGCGAATTCAAGAGGGCGTTGTCTCGCTTGCTTCATACGGTGGAATCTTCCACCGCAATGTCAAGGCCTCGGGTGTGATTCCACAGATCAGTGTGATCATGGGGCCATGTGCTGGTGGTGCTGTGTACTCGCCGGCAATGACGGACTTCATCTTCATGGTGAAGGGAACCTCCAACATGTTCATCACCGGGCCCGATGTCGTTAAATCGGTGACAGGTGAAGAGGTGACACAGGAAGAACTCGGTGGTGCACTTACTCACGCCACTAAATCTGGGGTCGCGAATATTGTCTGCGAAGATGAGGTTGCATGCCTCGCGCAGGTCCGTTATCTAATGTCGTTTCTGCCTGCTAACAACCTTGAAGACGCTCCATATTTTGAGCCTGATGACGATCCAATGCGTGACTGTGATGCGCTTCTTGGATTGATACCAGATGCACCGAACAAGCCTTATGACATGAAGAAGGTCATCGCTGACATTGTTGACGACGGCGAGTTCTTTGAGATCAACGCTCTTTGGGCGATGAACATTGTCTGTGGTTATGCGCGCATCGGAGGAATGGTTGTAGGGATAGTCGGTAACCAGCCTCAAGTGCTTGCTGGCTGCCTCGACATTGATGCGTCTGAGAAGGCTGCGCGCTTTGTTCGCACGTGTGATGCATTCAACATTCCGCTCGTAACTTTTGTAGACGTCCCAGGTTTCTTGCCAGGCACGGAGCAGGAGTACGGAGGCATTATTCGTCACGGCGCCAAACTCCTTTATGCATACTGCGAAGCCACTGTGCCGCGCATCCAGATCATCACTCGCAAGGGTTACGGCGGCGCTTATGTCGTAATGAACTCCAAATCGATTGGTGCCGACCTTGCATACGCGTGGCCATCCGCTGAGATTGCCGTGATGGGCGCTCAAGGAGCCGTCAACATCATCTTCCGTAAGGAGATCGCTGAGGCAGGAGATAAGGGCGCCGAGCGCACTACTGAACTCATTGAGGAGTACACAGAGCGCTTTGCCAACCCATATAACGCAGCAGAGCGTGGCTATGTAGACGATGTGATTGAGCCTCGAGAGACACGCAGAGTTCTTGTACGCGCATTAGAGATGCTGCGTACAAAGAAGGAGCAACTTCCACAGCGCAAGCACGGGAATGTGCCGCTTTGAGCCCACGTGCAATTCTCGGCATCAATGACGCTGCCTCGCCAGAGGAGGTTGCAGCAGTTCTCGCCACGATTGCGGTCATTGATCAGCAGTTGGCCGCGGGGGTTGAGGAGGAGGCTGCACCAGCACTCTCGCAGTGGGTAGTTATGTCGCGACTCTCTGCCCGCAGATCCGCAATGCAGCGCGGCGCCTACAGACTCTCTGGGCGCCTCCCACGTAGGTCGCACGCCTAATGACTGAGATTATTTTTCCTGAGGTAATGAGTGTAAGTACCGAGAGTGTGGTTGTTACATTCAACACTGAGGGCGAGGAGCGTGTTGCTACTCGAGTCGGGAACGTCGAGGTTGTAACTACAGGACCGCAGCACCTTGCTTGTTTGACAGGACTCGAACCCGGTACTCATGTTGAGATAGAGGTCGAGGGAGCGCGTCCATCTAACGATCCCCAGTTCCCCTCCTCGGTGCGCACTCTCGAACGACCCGCTGGCAAGTTGCTTGCATCGATAGCAACTGTCAATGACGTGCATTTCGGTGAGACAGTCTGCGGGCGAATCCACACCGCCTCAGATGAAGAGATGGGTGCGGTAACCGGGCGTGAAGGCGAGGAGCCCTATCCCGAGAAGATGAATCGCGCAGCCATATCTGAGATAACTGCATTTGATGGTGATGCAGTGATCGTGAAGGGCGACCTCACCAATGCGGGAACGTGGGAGGAGTACCAGCAGTTCCTCGATGCATATGGGCAACTCGGTGACCGGATGTATCACACGCGTGGGAACCATGACGCAATGCTTGACTCCACGATGGCGCTCAATGGCGCACCGTTTGCGGTGGTCGTTAACGGCGTCACTTTTGCAGTGATTGACACAGTTCGCCCTGGAACCGAGGTCGGCCAGATCACGCGTGACCAGATTGCATGGATTGATGACTGCGCTGCCAATACCAGCGGCGCAGTATTCGTCTTTGGGCATCACAACCTATGGGACCTAGATTCTGAGGAGCGGAGTACTAACTACTTCGGTATCAATCCAGATGACAGTGAGGCCTTCGGAGCGGTAGTTGCGAAGCGCGAAAATATCGTTGGCTACTTTGCAGGTCATACCCACAGGCATCGTGTGCGCCGCTCTACCAAGGCGAGGAGTATTCCCTTTGTAGAGGTTGGATCAACGAAGGATTACCCAGGAGTCTGGGGCGAGTACCAGATTTATGAAGGCGGGTATACGCAGGTATCTCATCGCTTTGGTGCGCGAGATGCAATGGATTGGGCTGAGCGGACACGCTTTATTTACGCTGGCCTCTACCGTGACTACTCGCTTGGTCTCCTAGAGCATCGCTCTTTTACTCAGATTTATTGAGGGTACGTTTACCGAAGGATTACGAGCTTGCAGGCACTTGAAGGTTTACGCGTCGTAGACATGGCGACGGTCCTCGCCGGCCCGGCCGCAGGAAAATACCTCGCTGATTTCGGTGCAGATGTCATAAAGATTGAGGCCCCCGAAGGCGACGGTACGCGCCGTATGGGGTGGATGCCCCCAGATGGCGGCGATGCATACATGTGGCAGATCGTTGGGCGCGGCAAACGCTCGGTAGTTGCAGACCTCAAGACAGAGGATGGTCTGGCGCTGCTGCGGAGGCTCGTTGATGACGCGGATGTGCTCATCGAGAACTTCCGCCCGGGCACGATGGAGCGTTTAGGGCTTGACCCTACCGAGTTGCTCAAGCGCAATCCTCGTTTAGTGATTCTCCGAGTTAGTGGCTTTGGTCAAACAGGTCCTTATAGATCGCGACCCGGTTTTGCTTCAATTGCAGAGGCCATGAGTGGTTTCGCATCCTTGAGCGGTGAGCCGGATGGAGCGCCACTCTTGCCACCGATTGCGCTTACCGATGAAGTCACGGGAATCGTCGGAGCGTTCTCGATCATGGTTGCGCTGCGCCATCGCGACGCTACAGGAGAGGGCCAAGTTGTAGATGTAAATCTTCTGGAGTCCATTCTGCAGATGATGGGCCCGCTCCCTGCCGCTTACGCGGGGCTTGGATATGAGCAGCCGCGTATGGGTTCTGGGATTCCGTACAGTGTTCCTCGTGGGACTTATCAGTGCGCAGACGGCGCTTGGATAGCGATCTCTGCATCCGCTGAGAGTGTGGCGGCGCGTGTTCTCGAGTTGCTTGGAGTCTCAGACGACCCGCGCTTCACTAGTTTTGCCGGGCGCTCAGAGCACAGAGTCGAGCTAGACGCGTTGATGAGCGCTTGGGTTGCGCAGCGTAATTGTGATGACGCCCTTGCAGAGTTCGATGCAGCACATGCAGCGGCGGCGCGCGTCTATTCGATCGGCGATGTTGTCGCTGACCCGCATGTGCGCGAGCGCTCAGTGCTGATCGAGGTTGATGGAGTCTTGATGACTGGGCCAGTTGCACGGCTCGATCGCACGCCTGGCGAGGTGCGCGGAGCTGGCCCATCGCTTGGTGCTGATACCGAGGATGTAAAGGGAGCGTTGGCAGAGACTCCCGGATGGCCAAGTCGCCCTTCGCAATAGAGAAGGGTCTCCTCAAGAGGCTTGATTTTTCTCCACAGGCAAGTGTGGATAACCCCGGAGGTCTCTGTGGGGAACCTGTGGAGAACTCTAGATACCCCGTGGATATCTAGGACCACCTGTGGACAGATTCTTGAACCCCTGTGGATTTAGGGACCCTTGGGGTTGATGTTTCTAGTGTGGTTGTTGTACGAATAGGTTTGAACTTTTGGGCAGCAAGGCTGGCAGGATGCATTTACTAATTTGATCGAATCAGTTCTGGAGACACCGAACTTTAAGTAGCGGATCTATATGGGGGCGAGCGTAGTTATGAATCCTGAGACTGAAATCACAGCGGCCGAGATAGACGCACGCATCGTTGGTGCCACGGTGGCTACGCGTTTTCGCGACACAGTTGCGAAGTATCCAGATCGGGTGGCGCTTCGATCGTGGAACGGAGATACCCCAACGGATATCACGTGGGCCGAGTACGGATTACGCGCCTGCCGAGTCGCTGCAGCGTTGGCCGACGCGGGGGTCACACGCGGAGATCGTGTCGTGTTTCTGATTACCAATCGCCCTGAGTTTCATATCGCTGATGTTGCGGCGTTGCTGGTTGGGGCGACACCAATCTCTATTTACAACTCTTCGTCGCCAGAGCAGATTGCATATTTGGCATCACACTCGAGCGCGACGTACGCGATTGTCGAGAACTCAAAGTTTCTCGAGAGCCTCCTATCAGTGCGCGATCAAATCCCCACGCTCAAAAAGGTTGCGGTTATAGATACGCCTGAGACGCTCCCCGAAGGAGTGCTGTTGTGGGACGACCTAATGGCGCACGAGCCTGTAGAACTCTCAGTCGCATCATTGATAGCGCAGCCCGACGATCTAGCAACCGTCATTTACACATCTGGAACTACAGGTCCACCCAAAGGCGTAATGCTCGACCATAAGGGTGTCCTATGGACTGCCGAGAGCCTCATGAGTCGCTTTGGTTTCGACATCGCCGGAATGCGCATGGTCTCCTACCTCCCGATGGCGCATATCGCTGAGCGCAGCACGTCGCATTATTCAGGGATTATTCAGGGTCTAGAGGTGACTACATGCCCAGATGCGGGTCGTATCACTACCTACTTAGGGCACTCGCGACCTCAGGTATTTTTTGCCGTGCCGCGCGTATGGGAGAAGATGTACGCAAGCATTACCTCGGTTGTGCATGCAGATGCAGTCAAGGGAGCTGAGTTCGATGCGGCGCTAGCTATCGGTTGGGAGGCGAGCGAGTATCGCGCTCGTGGTGAGGAGATCCCAGGAGATCTTGCGGAGTCGTTTTTAACTGCTGACATCGTGCTCGCTCCTTGGCGTCGTGCGCTCGGCCTCGACGAATGCAAGGTAGCCATCAGTGGCGCTGCTCCAATTCCTTTTGAGATATTTAGATTCTTTCGTGGGCTTGGGTTAGATATCTCCGAGATTTATGGACTCTCGGAGACTTATGGCCCGATGACATGGACACCATTTCGCGTCAAGGTCGGCACAGTCGGTCCAGCAATTCCGGGTACTGAGGTGCGCCTTGGTGAAGATGGCGAGGTGATCTGTCGAGGCGGCAATATTTTCACTGGCTACTTGGATCAACCTGAGAAGACCGCCGAGGTTCTAACAGCGGATGGATGGTTCCACACCGGCGACATCGGGGTGCTCGATGATGAGGGTTACTTAAAGATTGTTGATCGCAAGAAAGAACTCATCATCACCGCAGGTGGAAAGAACATCTCGCCTGCAAACCTTGAGGCAGCGCTGAAGGCCTCGCCCCTAATTGGGCAGGCCTGCATTATTGGAGAGGGGCGCCCATTTCTCTCTGCACTTCTTGTATTAGATACAGAGGTTGCTCCGGTATGGGCATCTAGGCATGGGATAAATGAAGCATCCCTAGAGGCCCTTGCGGCTAACGAGCAGATTCGAACGGCAGTCCAGGCCGATGTGGATACCGTCAACGCTCAATTCTCAAAGGCTGAGGGCATAAAGCGCTTCACAATTCTGAGCGCTGAGTGGGAGGCAGATTCTGAGGAACTGACCCCAACAATGAAACTCAAGCGACGCGGAATTAGCGCAAAGTACGCGGCCGAGATCGAGGCGCTCTATCTGTAGGAGTACTCAGTCGACCTGCGCCACGACTACATGGTCGCGACCTCGCTCCATCGCGTCGTCGAGTGCATGCGCCGCTCTGAGAATTAACTCATCTGCATCGAGGGCGTGTGACGGATAGCAAGCCACTCCTGCGGAGACGGTAATTCCAGCGCAAGCAGGGCTTGAATGGAGAAGTCCGCGAAGTCGTTCAGTTGCCCAGACCGCTCCAGACTCGGATGTGTTCTCCAGAAGAGCTGCGATTGTTACATCATCGGCGCGAAATGCTCCATCGGCTTCGCGAAGCGTCTGTGTGAGTACGCCGCTAAGTGCACTCAATGCATTTTCGCGATCCTTAGCGGATAGACGATCTATTCCATCAACGCGCACAAGAACGAGCGATACCGGATGAAGTTGTCTGCGTGCTGCTGCAACACGCTGCAGGAGCAGAGGCTCGAGTAACGAGGAATCGAGTAGCCCAGTTATCGGATCGACTCCACTGCCCGTAAGCACAGGTGTGCTGCGGGTCTCGCTTAGTCGCTTTACCTCTGATGAGAGCTGGTCAATATCTGCAACGGCTGCAGAATGCGGACCGACCTGCGACGCTCCGATCATCGCAGCGAGCATGGCGAAGACTCCGGCGACGAGAGACAACTCGGGCGAAGCGGTGATCTGCCCCGCCACGCCGGAGGCGAGGCCCAGGACACCGATAAGAATGAGGAGGTTGAAGCGCTGGCGATTCACGACTGACGTCATCGGCACCTAATCCCCCTAAGTGGAGCGAAATGTTCCCAATCGGTACTGAAGGCCTAGATCTGCAAGGTCGGAGATGATCTCCGAGATGCGGAAATCCTTAGGCGTGTAGACCCTAGAGACTCCAGCAGCAAGAAGAATAACCTGATCCTGCTCAGGGATGATGCCGCCAACTACAACTGGTGCGTCTACTCCCGCCGCTCGTAGGAGCCGCACGGTCTCGGGGACAAGCTCTAGGTGGGAGCCCGAGAGGATAGAGAGCCCGATTACATCAACGTCCTCATCCTGAGCCGCAGCGCAGATCTGCGCCGGTGTCAATCGAATGCCTTGGTAGATGACCTCAAGCCCAGCATCTCGTGCAGCCACTGCTATCTGCTCTGCTCCATTGGAGTGCCCGTCGAGACCGGGTTTTCCTACGAGGAGGCGAATTGGCCCGCCGTTATTCTCAGTAGCGACGCGAATGCGCTCACGTACTGCAACGAGTTCGTCGCGCGGTGCTCCCATAACACCGCCAACGCCTGTAGGGGCTCGGTACTCGCCA
Organism: Actinomycetes bacterium; assembly: GCA_037132095.1. GTDB lineage: Bacteria > Actinomycetota > Acidimicrobiia > IMCC26256 > IMCC26256 > IMCC26256. The sequence continues at coordinate 4,115 of JBAXPT010000027.1, read as the reverse complement.
AAGATATCCCTAAGGGCATCTGACCACTCGCCGACGGTGCCTCCGGCGCGTGCCAAAGCGATAGTTGCTGGGACAAGATTCTCTGTCGTCTCTGCGATGCGCGATAGCTCTTCAATAGCGCTTGCTACCGCCCCGGAGTCGCGATTAATGCGCCACCTGTCAAGGCTCTCGAGTTGTGCTGCTTCTCCGGCAGGGTCCACAACAAGAATTGCAGACTCGCCATCTATGCCCTCCGCAAGTGGAGAGGGGGCAGTCTCTGTATATGAATTAACACCCACAACGGTGATGTCACCAGACTCAATGCGGCGCACGCGATCTGCGTGCGACTGGACCAAGCGACCCTTTAACTCGTCAATCATTAAGAATGCACCGCCACCATCTAGAACCCACTGAAGTTCTGCGTTGGCAGCCTCCTCAAGCTCAGAGGTCTTGGCCTCCATTACCTTGGAACCCTCAAAAATATCTGGGTACTCAAGAAGATCCGTCTCAAATGCGAGTACCTGCTGAATTCGTAGCGACCATTGCTGGTCCCACGGGCGCGGCAATCCAAGTGCTTCGTTCCATGCCGGTAGTTGGATGGCGCGCGCCCGTGAATCACGACCGAGGGTTACTGCCAAGGTCTCAAGGACAATCCTCTGAACGTTGTTCTCTGGCTGTGCCTCAGTGAGCCCTAGCGAATTGACCTGCACTCCATAACGGAATCTGGCTAATTTCTCGTCCTTTACCCCGTAGCGCTCCTCCACGATACGGGTCCAGAGTCGACCCATCGCTCGAAGTTTGCAGGTCTCTTCAACGAATCTAATTCCTGCATTAACGAAGAAGGAGATGCGCCCAACCATTGCGGGCATCTCCTCCGCGGAGACCTGCCCACTCTCCAAAACGCCATCAAGAACTCCGATTGCATTCGCCATTGCATATGCGATCTCTTGAACCGGCGTAGCCCCCGCTTCTTGAAGGTGATATGAGCACACGTTGATCGGGTTCCACTTGGGGACGTTGCGAACCGTGTGTGTAATGAGATCAACGGTCAGGCGGCGGCTGGGGACAGGCCCAAAAATAAACGTGCCACGCGAGAGGTATTCCTTGACGATGTCGTTCTGTGTTGTGCCGGCAAGTTTGGAGACGTCTTCCCCGCGCTCCTCAGCAAGCGCAATGTAGAGAGAGAGGAGCCACATAGCGGTGGCGTTGATCGTCATCGAAGTATTCATATCTTCAAGGGGTATCTGATCAAAGAGCGTTCGCATCTCGCCTAGGTGAGGCACCGGTACCCCAACCTTCCCAACCTCTCCACGCGCTAGTAGGTGGTCTGGGTCGTATCCGGTCTGAGTAGGGAGGTCAAACGCGACTGAGAGACCGGTCTGGCCTTTCGAAAGGTTGGTCCGGTAGAGCTCATTTGAAGCACGGGCAGAGGTATGCCCCGAGTACGTCCGCATTACCCAAGGGCGTTCTCGCGTCATGTTGTCATTCTCCCGAAGGGTTTCCTATGCAAGCGCTGTAACGCTTGTCCGCATCGCTTCTTATCGTTGTGGCTACTTACGGTAATCGTAGAAGCCTATTGCGGTCTTGCGGCCCAAGCGATCTGCGCTGACCATACGACGAAGCAATGGAGCTGGTGCGTAGTTGGGGTCCTTGAACTCCTCGTAGAGCGCCTCCAGGATCGAGAGGCTTGTGTCGAGACCGACAAGGTCAAGGAGTGCGAAGGGGCCCATCGGGAAGTTGCAGCCGCCCTTCATCGCAGTATCGATGTCGTCGCGGTTCGCAACACCGGCATCTAGCAAACGCACCGCGTTGTTGAGGTAAGGAAAGAGAAGTGCGTTGACGATGAAGCCAGCCTGGTCTTTGACCTCAACAGGCTGCTTTCCACAGGTCTCCGCAAATCCGCGTGTCGTAGCGATGGTCTCGTCGCTACTTGTAATGGCACGCACAATCTCTACGAGCGGCATGGCCGATGCAGGGTTGAAGAAATGAACACCGCATACCAACTCAGGACGACCGGTCTCCATTGCCATCTCGACGACCGGCAGCGTTGAGGTGTTGGTTGCGAGAATCGCGCCGGTCTTCACGATCGAGTCGAGCTCTTTGAATAGTTGCTTCTTTGCGTCGAGGTCCTCGAGGATGGACTCAATAACTAGGTCGCAATCCGCCAAAGCGTTGAGGTCAGATACCGCTGTGACACGAGCAAGAACAGCGTCGCGCTCAGCTGCCTCTAGTCGCCCCTTCTCAACTTGGCGATCTAGAGACTTTGTTAGGCCAACGACCATGCCGTCTGCACTTGCCTGAGAACGGCTTCGCAGAACAACATCAAATCCAGCCTTGGCTGCGACCTCGGCGATACCAGAACCCATGATTCCTGAACCGACGATTCCTACGCTCTTGATTACTGCCATTCTGCTCATTTCCGCATCTCGATGATTGGGGACGCAACAACGCGTTTCCCGGGAGGCGTGAAACGTACCGGAGGCTTGCCTCTCAATGCCACAGGGGCGACGAAGTAAGGCTCCGGCCCTTGTGGTTAGAGGGATTGGAGCGGCGGGCCTAGGCGGAGCCAAATTGGGGGGTCGGTGCGCGGCAAAAAGGGAGTTGAGGCGCCGCCGGAGTAGGGCCGGAGTACAGGGAAGGCTCTGGGCGGCTAACTAGAGTGCAGCCATGGCAGAAAAGAACCCCAAGGGCACACTCGCATTGGTCGGCGGAGGGGAGTGGTCTCCACTCGCCTCTGGCCTCGACAAATATCTCTTAGACCTCGCGGGGGGAGGGAGAGTGACGATTCTCCCGACGGCCTCCGCTTTTCTTAACCCTGATCAAGTTGTTGCTGCCGCTAAGGCTTGCTTCGAGGCACTAGGGGCAGAGGTCGAGGTACTTGAAGTGATGAATCGCCGTGACGCTGAGAATAAGGATCTCGCGTCGCAGATTAAAGAGGCGAAGTTTATTTATCTAGCAGATGGTTCTCCTCTGCACCTTCGCTCCGTGCTCAAAGACTCCGCGGCATTCAAGGCCCTGCAGAGTGCTTATAACAATGGGGCGTTAATCGCAGCATCTGGTGCAGCGGCAACACTTCTCGGCGATCCAATGGTCGACCCCCGCGGTGGTGCGTTCTCTATCGGACTCGGGCTAGTAGACCACCTTGCGATACTTCCGCACCACGGCAACGCTCCGCGCCATTTACTAGATCGATCCCTTGATCTGCTGCCGCGAGCGGACATGCTCGCTGGTGTCGATGATCACACAGCACTTATCCGCGATAACCAAGGCAAGTGGAGTGTCGTAGGAGATGGCTGGGTCACGCTGTACACGCGTACTGAGGGGGATCACGCAGTACAGATTGGCTCCTATACGGCAGACTCGGTAATTGAGATCTTGACGATGTAGATCGGCTTCTTCGGCTTGTCGTTTGAGTCCTTAGGAGCATCTTGAATCTTTAGGGCGACATCTAGCCCTGAAGATACTTTCCCAAAACGCGCGTACTCATTGGGGAGTCCAACCCCTTGATCGCCCGTGACGATGAAGAACTGAGAACCAAAGAGCCCTGGAGCGTCAGCCCCTGTTTTTGCAGCGGCGATTGATCCGAGCTCATAGTTGTTGGTAGGTACTTCTCCTGGAACCTGGTATCCGGGTCCGCCCAATCCGTCACCTTGAGGGTCTCCACCCTGGATCACGAAGTCTTTAACGATGCGGTGGAAAGTTAGGCCATCGTAGAAGCCTTGACGCGATAGCGACACGAAATTATTCGTAGCTATCGGAGCGTTCTTGGCATCGAGGTCGATCACCATTGTTCCGTCAGTTGTCTCCATTGTTGCTGTGTATTTCTTCGTCGGGTCAAGAGTTAATACAGGAGCCTTCTGATTCGTGTTCTTCTTAACCGGCTTAGCGGTAGTGCTTGAGGTTTTACTAGCGGTGGTCGTGGTTGTCGAGCCGCTCGTCTCCTCATTGCTGTTGCTGCTTCTGAAGGCACTCCAAGCAAATATTGCGACAACCGGCAGCAGAAGAAACGCGAGGTTGCGCAACGACCGGTTTCGACGCTTTCGCTTCTGCGCCACCAGCTGTGCCTCATTGGCCGCTGCGCGGTTCTGCTTCTGACGCTCGCGCTTATCTGCCTTACCCACTATCGCTCCTTATTC
>JBAXPT010000026.1:0-15834 GCA_037132095.1 Actinomycetes bacterium | reverse complement strand
GTTGTTGAGGCCGGTGCTGACCCTGATATTGATGTTGAGGACGCTGCTTCAGAGTTCTTCAACCAAGACTCTAACTAGAGCATCGTTAAGTTTCCATTTAATGGAAATTCTCTCGGCCTGCTAACATCTCGCCCTTGGAGCTTGAGGGCTCGGTACCCACGTTTCGCTTAGCGGCTAACTCGGGTATGAACTCTCTTCCGAGAAGCACTTCACCAAGTCTCTAATCAAGCACTCGACTAAATACACACTCAGCCGTGCGCGGCCTTACTAAGAACGAATCTGGCGAACCCCATGGACTCTCTGCGCTGCAACGTCGCGGATCTTCTGCATCGACCGGCCGCCCGCCGGTTAGTAGTGCTGTCCATTGACCCCGAGGAACTCGGCGGCGTCGGCCAGACCAGACTCGTTAGTGATGAGCCCGTATCAATCAAGATCGCGTTCGAGCATGTATCCGACAGCATCGTGGTCAATGGCCAGGCCGAAGCCGTATATGAGCTCACGTGCTCCAGGTGTCTTGAGCCGATTCGCCATCCTGTCGCTGCCCCGGTGCGTGAGTTATTTGAACAAGACCCGATCGAGGGGCAGACCTACAAGCTCGAGGGCGACGAGATCGACCTCGGTGGCCCGATACGCGACAACATCCTTCTTCAACTTCCCTCTGCGGCACTCTGTAAAGACGACTGCGTTGGGCTCTGCTTGGTCTGTGGAGTAAACCGCAACACGGATACATGTGACTGCGACCTAACTGTCACGGACCCACGATGGGACGCACTGAAGGATATAAAGATCGAGTAAAAATGCAGTAATACTGCTGATATCTCGATAATTACGAAGAAAATAGCGAAGACATAAAAGTGAAGACATAAAAGTGAACACATAAACAGGAGAACAAGATGGCTGTACCTAAGCGCAAGACCCCAAGAGCAAAGACAAGGCAGCGACGAGCCTCTAACTGGACCCTCGATCGCGCGCCGCGCAGTACCTGCCCAACCTGCGGTGCAACAAAGTTGCCCCACATCGTCTGCGGTAACTGCGGTACATACCGAGGCCGCCAGGTAATCGACGTCAGCTGAGTCCTTTGAGCGCACCACTGCGCATCGCGATCGATGCTATGGGCGGAGACCGAGCGCCCGGCGAGATCGTTGCCGGGGCGATTCAGGCTGTCGATATGCTCGGGGTTGAGGTTCTCCTCTTCGGCCGCGAGGATGCGATTACTTCGCTGTTCCCGAACGGTGCTGCACCGGCTGGTGTAGAAGTTATTGGGTGCTCTGAGGTAATAGAGATGAGCGACGACCCGGCGCGGTCGATCCGTTCTAAGAAAGACGCATCGGTAGTGCGCTGCGCTGAAGCGGTGCGAGACGGTGCCGCAGATGCAATGGTCGGTGCCGGTAATACCGGCGCCACTATGGGTAGCGCGCTTCTGCGAATGGGTCGTATAAAAGGCGTGGCTCGCCCGGCTGTAGCGGTACCAATTCCCGTTCCCTTCTCCCATCCCCATCTCCTCGTCGATGCCGGCGCCACCGTCGATGCATCGCCAGAGTGGCTTCTCCAGTTTGCGCTAATGGGTAGAGCATTCTCGAGGCTGCGATTCGGCGTCGAGAACCCAATGGTTGGGCTGCTCTCCAACGGTGAAGAGCCAGGTAAAGGAGACGAACTCCGCAAGAAAACTTTTGAGCTCCTAGATGGGCAGCCTTGGTTCAAGGGAAACGCTGAGGGCCGTGACTTCATGACTGGCCACCCGGAGGTTTTAGTCACAGATGGCTTTACCGGAAATGTTGCCCTCAAAGCAATGGAGGCAGCCCTTAAGGCTGCTGCCGGTATGGTCTTCACAGTCCTTGGATCTACCGATGAGACTAAGAAAGCTGCAGAGGTAGTTACAGGGCCGCTGCTCCAAGCAGTGACGGATTACTTAGACCCGGACACGTTTGGTGGCGCTGCCTTGCTCGGAGTTGATGGTGTCTGCATTATTTCGCACGGCTCATCATCGGCTCGCGCAATTGTAAATGCCTGCTCGCTCGCTATCGACTGCGTAAATGGCAACCTAGTTACCCTAATGAAGGAGACGATTCAAAATGCCGGCTGAGACACACACAACTCGCGAGCCCATTTCGCCCGATGAGGTATTTGCAATTGTTAAAGCAAATCTCTGCGAGATTCTCGAGGTATCTGAGGACACGATCCTAAGAGAATCTCGTTTCGTTGAAGACCTAGATGCAGACTCACTAGCCCTGATTGAACTCGTCGAGGCACTAGAAGAGGATCTTGGTGAGCGGACAGTGGGCTTCTCGGTCGATGATGAAGACATCTCCGATATGAAGACTGTTGGGGATGCAGTTGATTATGTAATAGCGCGCCTTGGGGGTACGTCGGCGTAACTGCCGTTCTTAATATGACCGAATCCGCGCGCCGAGCACTTGAGTCCAGAATTGGATACGCATTTCAAGATGAGTCTTTGCTCCTACGCGCCTTGGTGCATCGATCTTGGTGCGCCGAGCATTCAGATTCTCGCTCGAATGAGCAGTTTGAGTTTCTAGGAGACTCAATCCTTGGTTATGTAATTAGTGATCATGTATTCAACAAGTATCCAGACCTAAGCGAGGGGCAGTGGTCCAAGGTTCGCGCCTCAGTTGTGAATACCGAGAGCCTCGCTGAGGTTGCGCGCGGTATCGGTCTCGGTGAGTGCTTATTCCTAGGCAAAGGCGAGGCTGCTGGCGGCGGACGCGAGAAGGTCTCAATTTTGGGTGATGCAATGGAGGCCGTAATTGCTGCGGTTTACCTTGATGGTGGCGAAGAGGCTGCGCGCGAAGTCGTGTTAACGCTGCTCGCTAATGATGTTGCTACGGCGGCGAAGTTGCCGGGCTCTGATGACCCGAAGACGATGCTGCAGGAACTCGCGTTGCTGCGAGAGATAGGTCTCCCGAAATATCGCGTACACGGAGACGGCCCGGATCACGAGAAACGGTTCTATGCAACTGTTCTGCTCGATGGTGTCGAGCGTGGAGCAGGAGAGGGAGTTAGCAAGAAGCAGGCCGAGCAGGCTGCGGCGAGTATCGCCGCTGATTGGCTCCGCGAACAAGCGATTGGGTCAACCGACCCGAGCGCAGACGACGCCGAAGGGCGTACGGATCGGGGAAGTATTAATGCCTGAACTGCCAGAAGTAGAGACCATTCGTAGAGATCTTGATAAAGAAATTGCAGGTAAGAAGATCAAGTCCGTTGAGGTAACTGGTGCGCGATCAACGCGCCGCCATGAGGATGTAAAGACGTTCATCGATCCGTTGGTGGGGCGCACTGTCAAGGGTGTTGACCGCCGTGGCAAATATATGGTCGTGAAGCTAGATGGGCCTGACGTCTTGATAATCCATTTAGGGATGTCGGGGCAGTTGCTCCGCGCTCCTTCTGTTCGCACCGAGATGCCAAAGCACACCCACGTTGTAATTAATTTCACGCAGGGAGGGCAACTGCGTTTTATCGACCCGCGTACTTTCGGCGAGATGTTCGTTACTACGCTCGACGTCATTGAGGAGCAAGTCCCTGAGCTTGCTCATCTCGGGATCGATGCGCTTGCTGCTCCGGTTACGTGGAAGAACTTCGGCGGGCTGTTGACTCTGCGCAGCGCAAAACTCAAGACGGCGCTTATGGACCAGCGTGTGCTTGCCGGCATCGGGAATATCTATAGCGACGAGATTCTCTTCCACTCTGGACTCCGCTTCGACCGCTCGACTGACTCCTTAAAGCCTGAGGATGTGCGTCGCCTCTATCGCTCCACGGTTGAGGTACTCCAGGAAGCTCTTCGTCTGAGAGGGTCATCTCTCGCAGATGCTCAGTATGTAGACCTATTCGGGAAACCCGGCGGTTATCAAGCCGAGCATCAGGTCTACGCACGTGATGGACTGCCCTGCCGCCGCTGCCGCCAGACCATCACGAAGGAGAAATTTACCGGCAGAACTACCTATTTCTGCCCAGCCTGTCAGATCTGAGGGTGGAGAATAATTCGCAAGACACTGGGCTAATTCGCCGTCGCCTCCTGATCTCAGGGCGCGTTCAGGGGGTCTGGTTCAGGGATTCATGTAGTGCAGAGGCTCGGGAGAACGGCGTCTTTGGATGGGTTCGAAATACCCCTAATGGTGCCGTGGAGGCAGTATTCGAGGGTGCACCTGAGGACGTTGAGCGGCTAATTGAGTGGTCCAAGAGTGGACCAACCCATGCAGTCGTCGAGAGCGTTGAGGTCGAGATCGAGGAGCATGAAGGCCTATCAGACTTCTGGATCAAATGATTATTGAGGGTGGGTTGAGTTGGACTATGCGCGCGCACCACGGCGCTCATCGCTACGCTCCGGTTTCGGACGGAGAAGGGGTTCCAGCGCGTGTTTCTTAAGTCGTTAACCCTCAGGGGTTTCAAGTCGTTTGCCGAGAAGACAACTCTCGAGTTTGAACCAGGTGTAATGGTTGTCGTCGGCCCAAACGGATCCGGCAAGTCAAACCTCGTGGATGCTGTCGCATGGGTGCTCGGTGCTCAGGGGCCGCGCTCTCTGCGCGGTGGAAAAATGGATGATGTCATCTTTGCTGGGACATCGACGCGCCCGTCACTTGGTCGCGCAGAGGTTTCACTCACGATCGACAACGGCTCAGCAACGCTCCCAATCGAGTTCTCAGAGGTAACGATCACCCGAACCCTATTTAGGAGTGGAGACTCTGAGTACGCAATCAACGGGGTGCCTTGCCGACTCCTTGATATTCAAGAGTTGCTATCTGACTCAGGAATCGGGCGACAGCAGCACGTCATTGTGGGGCAGGGGCAACTCGACTCGGTACTAAACGCACGCCCCGAGGATCGACGACTCATAATCGAAGAGGCAGCAGGCGTGCTCAAGTATCGCAAGCGCCGCGAGAAAGCAGAGCGACGACTTGAGGCCACGGAGGGCAACCTCCTTCGTCTCAATGATCTGCTTCGTGAAGTTCGAAGAGGGCTAGCGCCGCTACAGAGGCAGGCAGATGCAGCGCGTCGCCACGATGGGCTGGTAGACGAACTCCGTGCGATTAGAACCTACCTAGCCGGAGTCGAGCTCGGAAGTCTGACCGCAAAAGGTGAGCGCATAGTCGAGAAGCGTGCTTCGTTTGCAGACGAGGATGCTCAACTGCAGGCTCGCCTGCGCGACTTAGACCTCTCGGTAATTGACGCAGAGAGATTGCTTACCATTGCTGGCCACGGCGATCTTGCAAGCATGCTTGCTCGCATCGAGGCTCTTCGTGAGAGGGCTCGAGGCATCGGAGCCCTCCTTGCTGAGAAGCAGCGCAATGTCGAGCGCGAGTTGAGCGCCGCTGCCGATGAAGGCGTTGTCGATAACTTTGTTGCGGAGGTGGGTGCACTAAGGGAGCAACTCGCAGCTGTTGATGAAGAGGCCGCGGCTCTATCTCAGACTGCAGCAGGCATCGCCTCCGCTGAGGCCGAGGCAGCTATTCGCCGTTCGGAGTTCGCAGCTCAAGAAGCAGCAGTTCCAGATGCCGGAGCAGCAGAGGCTGCCCGTAGAGAGTTAGCCGCCCGCCGCGATGCTCTTGGGCGTAGCGAGCAGGAGCCAGAGCGTCTCGATGCTCGCGCACGTGAGATTGCCGAGCGGCTGGTCCGGTTAAGCGCTGAGCAAGCAGTTCTGCAGACAAGCACGGCTGAGGCAGCTCAGAGAACCGAGAGTCTGGTGGCAGACGCGACGGCGCAGCGCTCTGCATTTGAAGCAGCAGTCTTGTCAACACAAGCAACTGAAGAGGCGCTGCGTAAGGCAGAGGCCGAGGCAAGTAGATGGGCGGCGCGCTCTGAGGCGCTCGCACTTGCATTGGATAGCGCACGTGACGCAGCAGGTGCGGCTCGCATCGATGGTCTCGCCGGTGTTGTTGGCCCTCTAGTCGATCATCTCTCAATCGAGGCAGGCACCGAGGCCGCAGTCGCTAGTGCGCTAGGTGATGCGATGCGCGCGATTGTCGTCAAGGGAGGCGACTCAGCGCGCCTTGCTCTCGACAGTCTTGTGGCCGGCGATGCTCGAGCTTTGTTGCTAGTGGTGGATTCTTCGGTCCAGTCAGTGCAGGGCGAGATGGTCCCCGCTGGCACGCGTGCACTCGTTGACTGTGTGCGCACCTCTCTTCCAGGCCTAGACGCTGTCTTGGCTCGCCTTTTAGCGGGGCATATCTTGGTCGACGGCGACTGGTCGCGTGCGCTAGATGCCGCTTTACTACGCCCCGATGTCGTTGCAGTTACGCGAGCTGGTGACCGCTTTGGTGGGCGCTCAGCATGGCGAATTGGTGCCGATGAATCAGCAGGCGTTACCCAGAGCGCTCTAGATGAGGCTCGCGAGAAGGCTGAGGCGGCGAGAGAAACCGCCGCCACCGCGCGGACAGCGTTAGACGGTGCGCGCGCCGCTGAGCGAAGTGCTCGAGAGCGTGAAGAACTTGCTCGTGAAGCGAATAGGTCCAATGCAATATCGCTAGAGAACGGAGTGGCTTCGCTCTCTCGCATTGATGGCGAGATAATTGAGAGGGCCGAGGAGAAGCGCGTACTGGAGGAAGGTGCTCTTACCCAACGCACCGCCCTCACTGATGAGCGCGCGAGAATTGCAGAGATCGAGGCGTCCCTTCCAGAGCTTGAGACATCGGAGCGCGATGCTGCAGAACTATTGGGGCAACGCATGGCTCAACGAGCCGAGTTAGAGGCGGGCGAGGCAGCGGTAGCTGCGCTCCGCAGAGACTCCGAGGTTGCATCTGCTGCAATTGAGGAGAGACGCGTTGGGCTAGAGCGCCGCCTAGGCGCAGTCGAGGAGCGACTTGCGAAGGATCCAGAGGCAAAGGCCTTAGCTGAGAATCGCAGAGCTTCGTTAGCCCTCCGAGCGAGCGATTTCGCTCACGTTGGTATTCGCCTCGCTGAGCGCACTTCACTAATTGATGTTGCGCTAGAGCGTCTACGTGGTGAGCATTATCGCCGTAGCGAGAGAGCGAGTGAGGCAGGGAGTCGCCTAGGTGATCTACGACGCGAGCGAGTTGAGGCCGAGCGGGCTCTAACTGTTGTTCGAGAGCAGGTAGGGCGATTAGAGGTAGAGGATGCGGAGACGCGCATGCGCCTCGAGACTCTCGTTGAGAGAATCCGTGCCGACTTCGACTGCGAGCCATCGGCAACACTCGATGTTGAGGCTCCGATTGCCCCAGAGGGATCAACGCTAGCGGGTAGAGGTAGAGACCTTGATCGAGAGTTGCGGATCATGGGTCCGATCAATCCACTTGCGCTCGAGGAGTACGACGCGCTTCAAGAGCGCCACGACTTTCTGCAGCAGCAACTTGAGGACGTGAAGTCGTCTCGTCGCGAACTTCAGCGCGTCATTAAGGCTGTTGATCAAGAGATTATCTCTGTATTCGAGAAGGCTTTTGATGACGTTCAGGGAAACTTTACCGACCTGTTCACGACACTCTTCCCTGGGGGAAGCGGGCGGATCTTCTTGACCGACCCGAGCAACCTATTGGAGACTGGTATCGAGATAGAGGCGCGCCCCTCAGGCAAGAACACAAAGCGCCTATCGCTCCTATCGGGTGGAGAGCGATCCTTAACCGCTCTTGCATTCCTCTTTGCGGTATTCCGATCACGCCCCTCGCCGTTCTATCTGCTCGACGAGGTAGAGGCAGCACTAGACGACGTGAACCTGCATCGTTTCTTAGATCTTGTGCGTGAGTTCCGCGACGAAGCGCAGCTATTAATCGTTACTCACCAACGGCGCACGATGGAGGCCGGTGACTGCATGTTTGGAGTCTCCATGCCTCCAGGCGGCTCTACGAAGGTTGTGAGCCAGAGAATGCGCGGGGAGATAGTCCTTCAGTGATTCTTAGGGCCTTGCAGTGATTACTCTCGCCGTTTATAGCGCCGCTGAATTTGCTGCGCCTGCGCCAGTATCGGTGTGTGGACCCCTCGGCGAGCAGGGAGTGCTCTGCAGGGTCGTCTACCAGGCAACAAATTCCTCGGGGGCGGCGCGTGCCGCTGAGATTCTCGCCAAGCCCTTTCGAATCGCCCTGATTCTTCTCATTGCGTGGGTTGTGACGCGGATACTCAGAGTCCTCGTTCGCCGCTTTGTGAAGCACCTCTCGACGGATGCAGCAGATCGATTCGCTGCATTAGGTAAGCGCACTGGAATCAGCCTATTAACGCCAGCCGAAGCAAGTCTTAGGCGCGAGCAACGCGCAAATACAATCGGGACTGTTCTGCGGAGTGTCGTCAGCCTGTTGGTCTGGGCTACTGCTGTCGTTATGTGCATGCAACTGCTCGGTATAAGCCTTGCTGCGCTAGGGATAAGTGTGGGAATAATTGGTGCTGCGCTTGCATTTGGTTCGCAGGCATTGGTGAGAGACCTAGTCACAGGCGCATTCATGCTTGTGGAGGACCAATACGGTGTCGGCGATGTTGTAGATCTTGGCTCAGCTACCGGTACTGTCGAGCACGTGACTCTCCGAGTGACACGGGTGCGTGATGTAGACGGAGTCGTTTGGTATGTGCCTAACGGCGAGATACGGCGCGTTGGAAATAAGACTCAGCAGTGGGCTGTCGTAAATCTTGATGTGCCGGTCGCATATGAAACCGAGATGGATCTAGTCATTGGTGCTCTGAACTCGGCGGGCGCAGCACTGGCATCTGACTCCGAGGTAGCCGATGCGCTCCTCCTCTCACCAGAGGTATTAGGTATCGAGTCGATTAGTGCTGACCGGATATTGGTGCGCATCAGTATTCGCACAGTTGCGACCAAGCAATGGGTCGTAGCGAGAGCCCTGCGTGCCCATGTGAAGAAGGCCCTCGATGATGCGGGAATCGATCCCGGGTTAGGGCAACTCGGTCCACAGATGGCACCCGGAGTCCCCGTTGCTAAAGCACCGGCAGCGCCAGCGCATGGAGGCATTACGGAGTTGGGCAGTTAGCATCGCCCCCGATGTCGAATTTATCGCTAGTCCTTATCGTGGTTTTGGTTGCTGCGGCAGCCCTCGCGTTGGTCGTCATTGGATACCGCTTAGCGGTTGCTCGCAGGTCACAGAGCACGCGGCTTGCTCCGCCGCTCCTTCCCGACCTCGCTGAAGAACAAGTCGAGGATGCTGATGGCGGTCTAGATAGCAAGAGCGTTATTGAGGATGTTCTTGAAGAGGCGACTAAGACCGAGACGACTAAGGCTGAGGCGACTAAACCGGAGCCCGTGCGCCTGCGCGATCGGCTTGGGCGCACACGCGCTGCATTCGCTGGGGCACTCGCCGGCGTCTCCGGGCGCAGTTCAATCGACGATGAGATGTGGGAGTCGCTCGAAGAGGCTTTAATCAGTGCGGATGTCGGAGTGAGTACCGCAACGCGACTTGTGGAGGCAGTTAGGGCAAGCGCTAAGGCGGCCAAGATCAAAGATGGGTCAGAGGTTGAGGGCCTGCTGCGCAAGGAGATAGCGCTCCTCCTATCGCCTGCAGACCGAACGCTTCAGATGGCTTCATCTGGGCCAACTGTTTGGATGTTTGTTGGCGTAAATGGGGTCGGTAAGACGACGACCATCGCAAAGCTTGCAACGCGTGAGGGTGCGGCCGGGCGCCATGTTGTTCTTGCAGCAGCCGATACGTTCCGGGCAGCCGCAGCGGAGCAACTTGGAATCTGGGCAGAGCGAAGTGGGGCGACTCTCGTGCGCGGTGATGAGGGAGCGGATCCAGGGTCGGTGGTATTCAATGCCATGGCCTCGGCTAATTCTCGCGGCGCCGATCTTGTGCTTGTGGATACGGCTGGGCGACTCCATACGAAGATCAACTTGATGGAGGAGCTTAAGAAACTTCGTCGGATTGTAGATAAGACCCCTGACGCTCTTACTGAGGTCATCCTTGTGCTTGATGCCACTACAGGGCAGAACGGATTGACGCAGGCACGCGAGTTTGCTTCAGCCGTTGAGGTGACCGGCGTAGCGCTGACCAAGCTCGACGGGACTGCTAAGGGAGGGATCGTCCTCGCTATCCAGTCGGAGCTCGGCATACCAGTGAAGATTGTTGGAGTCGGTGAAGGCCCCGAGGACTTGATTCCTTTCGACCCGGAGGAATTCGCGGCAGCGCTATTCGGCGAGTGATTTCTCTGCGTCTCGAGCCACCCCTTAGCGCTGCTATCTGAGTAGCCGAGAGGCTCGGGTAACCTCCGGGCAATGTTTGATTCACTCTCTGGCCGATTTGATGCGATCTTCACCCGAATGCGCGGTCGCGGCCGTCTTAGCGATGCAGATATAGATGAGATAGCACGCGAGATTCGCCTTGCTCTCCTTGAGGCGGACGTAAATGTTCGCGTAGTAAAAGACTTCATCTCTCGCATCAAGGAGCGCGCTACTGGCGCTGAGGTCGCAAAGAGTCTCACGCCCGCTCAGCAAGTGATCAAGATCGTTCACGAGGAGTTGGTCGCAACCCTCGGTTCGACCACCGTGAAGTTGACGATGAACCCAAAGCCGCCGACAGTTGTGATGCTGAGCGGTCTTCAAGGCTCCGGAAAAACAACGGCAGCAGCAAAGCTGGCGCGGCTACTAAAAAGTCAAGGTCTTCAGCCCCTTCTAGTGGCTGCCGATCTTCAGCGCCCTGCCGCGGTCGAGCAGCTCCGTGTGCTCGGAAAAAGAATTGATGTTCCTGTTTTCTATGCCAAAGAAGGCTCGCCTCAGAATGCTGTAGATGTCGCTCGCTCCGCATTTGATGAGGCTGCGCGATTAGGCCGAAATGTGATGATCGTTGATACTGCGGGTCGCCTGCAGATCGACGAGGCACTCATGGACGAGCTCATTGCGGTTCGCGACATCGTGAAGCCAACTAACTCTCTGCTGGTCGTCGATGCGATGACAGGGCAAGAGGCGGTCAACATAGCGGTCGCATTCGATAAAGCAATCGGACTTGATGGAGTAATTCTCACCAAGATCGATGGTGATGCTCGAGGCGGCGCTGCACTCTCGGTCAAGGCCGTTGTAGGTAAGCCAATTATTTATGTCGGTACCGGCGAGACGCTTGAAGACTTTGAGCCCTTCCACCCGGATCGAATGGCGAGCCGTATTCTTGGAATGGGTGATGTCCTCTCGCTCATTGAGAAAGCGGAGGCAGCCTTTAGCGCAGAGGATGCAAAGGCAGCCGAGGAGAAGATGCGCTCGGGGCAGTTCACCCTCGACGACTTCCTTGATCAGATGCAGCAGGTTCGCAAGATGGGTCCGATCGGAAACATCATGAAGATGCTCCCGGGAGTCCCCAAGGAACTCAAGGGCGCTGAGGTCGATGAGAGCCAATTGGGGAGGGTTGAGGCCATCATTAGGTCGATGACAGCCGAGGAGCGACGCGACCCATCTGTAATCAATGGATCTCGGCGCTCACGCATTGCTAAGGGCTCGGGAACAAGCACTCAAGAGGTAAATGCGCTCCTGAAACAGTTCAAGACCGTGCAGCAGATGATGAAGTCGATGTCTCAGGGGAAGAAGCCCAGGCTCCCAATCCCTGGGATGCCCAATAGGTAAGGCGGGCAGGTAAGCCGGGTAGGTAGAAGCCAAGGGATTTAGGCTTCTAGGTGCCCCGGCGTGCCTTGGAGGGGCTTGACCCGCTAGCCTGAACCCTTCGTCGGCTAAGGCTGACAGAGTTACTCCCTGGGAATCTGGGGAAGATGCGATTCCAGATAGAAGTGCTCCCGAAGTGATCTACCCGTAATAAACCTGATCTGTAATACACATGATCTCCCAACGAAGAGGAAACCAGCACGTGGCCGTCAAAATTCGTCTGATGCGAGTGGGCAAGAAGAAACAACCCACGTACCGCGTCGTCATAGCCGACTCCCGTTCACCGCGAGACGGTCGTTATATCGAGATCATCGGCCAGTACGAGCCGCGCAAGGACCCATCAGTCTTTGCCATTGATAACGACAAGGCTCTCGGTTGGTTGCGCAAAGGTGCACAGCCGACGGAGCAGGTTCACAAGTTGCTAATTGGAACCGGACTATGGGCAGAGTTTGAGGCAGAGTCGCCTAACCCGACGCTAGCCACGCGTACCGCGAAGGCGCGCACGATCGGTACCAGCAAAGCACGCGCAATTAAGGACGAGGCTGCTAAGGCTGAGGCCGCTGCGAATGCTGCCGCTGAGGCTGCTGCGAAGGCTGCAGAGGCTAAGGCCGCCGCTGAGGCTGCGAAAGCTGCAGCAGAGTCTGCCGCAGAAGAGGTTGCAGAAGAGGCGACAGATGAAGCCGCTGAGGATGCAACTGCAGAGGCCTCAGAGTGAGCTCAGATTTTGAGGATGAAGTAGCCGGTCCTGGAAACCGCATCGACGAAAACTCCTCGGACTCAGGGAACTTTATTGAGGACGAAGTCGGCGGACCCGGCAACAGCATCGAGGGCGGAACCGCTAAGGCCGTTGTCGATTATGTGGCACGCTCCATTGTTGAGTCACCCGACGCAGTCGACGTTACGGCTAAGCAGCGTGGCGAGGTAGTGGAGTTGCTCATCGCAGCTGACTCAAACGACATGGGGCGTCTCATCGGTAAGCGTGGTCGCGTCATTCAGGCAATGCGTCAATTGGCGCGAGCCGCGGGTGCCGCAGATGGTGTTAAGACCACCGTCGACGTTCTCGAGTAGCAGAAATGCCTAGGGACGACGCATCGACGTCAGATCCCATTGGACGTCTCCAGGTTGGGCGAATAGGTCGCGCTCATGGGCTCAAGGGTGAGGTTGCCTTTGCGCTCACCTCTGATCGAACTGAGCGTGTAGCCCCCGGATCGGTACTCCACACCGGAGCTCGATCTCTTACGGTCTCAGCATCACGCCCACATCAGGGTAGATGGCTGCTTAGTTTCAAAGAGATTAAGGACCGAACTGCTGCGGAGGAGCTCCTCGGCGAGTTTGTTATGGCGGACCCTCTAGACGCTTCAGAGATCGAGGATGGAGAGAATGTCATCTGGGTCCACGAACTTGTTGGCTCCGAGGTGCGCGATGTTTCAGGTGCCTTGCTCGGGCCGGTCGTTGCGGTTGAGGATAATCCAGCCTCAGCTTTAATGGTGGTCTCAATAAACGGCGACGAGGTATTAGTACCTGTTGTATTTATCGTCGAGAACTCTCCCGGCGTTGTAGTTATCAATCCACCGGAGGGTTTACTCGATCTCGGTAAGAGCAGTTGAGGGCGCGCTAAATGAGGGTGTTCTAAATGAGGATAGATGTATTCACGATCTTCCCGGAGTTCCTTGCCGGGCCTCTTGATGTCTCACTATTGGGGAAGGCGCGCGCCGAGGGGCGTCTTGATGTCAGGCTGCATGACCCGCGTGACTCAACCCAAGACCGCCATCGAAGTGTTGACGATTCACCATTCGGTGGTGGTGCCGGAATGCTCATGCGCCCAGACGTCTTGTTCGATGCCGTTGAGAAGGCCGAGCCGATGCGCCCTTTGCTGCTACTGACGGCGAGTGGATCCCGGTTTGATCAGGGGATGGCGAGAGAGCTTGCGAGTGGTGATGGGTTCTCGCTTATTTGCGGTCGGTTCGAAGGCGTCGATCAGAGAGTCGCGGACCACCTCTGCGACGGCGAGATCTCGGTCGGCGATTATGTGCTTGCCGGTGGGGAGTCGGCAGCCCTAATCGTTATTGAGGCAGTAGCGAGATTGGTGCCCGGTGTAATGGGCAACCACGAATCAGCCAGAGAGGAGTCCTTCAGTGCGTCCAGCGACGGGTTGACGGGGGATGCCCAGCGGGGGTCCGTTCTGGAGTATCCGCAGTACACGCGCCCCGCTGAGTTCCGTGGCTGGAGTGTCCCAGAGGTCCTAATTAGCGGTGATCACTCCAGGGTTGAGAGGTGGAGGCAGGCGCAATCGCTCAGGCTTACCCTTGATAGGAGACCAGATCTTCTCGAGATAGCCGACTTGACGCCTGAGGAGAGGGCACTGCTCGCTGAGTTTGGGCTTTAAGAACCTCTGATTCGCCGCTCGGCAGTGCAGTCAAAGCGGTTCGACTTCCAAGTTCGCAGCTCCCCCTGATACCCTTGGCGCCTCGCCCTCCAAAAGGGCGGAAGCACCGCCGGTTACACGCTCAGCTACACCACTCGTATTCGCTACTTTTGTATTGAGGTCCACTCCGTTATGAACCGCATCGATATGGTCGACCGCGCATCACTGCGCGACGATATTCCTACCTTCGGACCCGGCGACACAGTCGATGTATACGTCCGAGTTGTGGAGGGAACCCGCGAGCGTGTGCAGAAGTTCACCGGGATCGTTATCCGCCGTCAAGGTGGTGGCATCCAAGAGACCTTTACCGTGCGCAAGGTGACACAGGGTGTAGGTGTTGAGCGCACATTCCCAATTCACTCTCCAATCGTCTCAAAGATTGAGCGCATCACACTCGGCGACGTTCGTCGCGCAAAGCTCTACTACCTGCGTGATCGTGTTGGCCGCGCTGCGCGTGTCAAGGAGAAGCGGGTCTGATCACCCGCAAAGTCTTCCTCGGTACCCGGATACACTCTCAGTACACGAGTGAAGGGCGACCACTTTGAGCGCTGAAGACCTTGAGCGTTATGAGACCGATATTGAGCTACAGCTCTATCGTGAGTACCGAGATGTGCTCCCTATGTTCTCCCATGTCGTGGAGACCGAGAGGCGTTTTTATCTCACGAACTCAGTTGAGTTAAACGAACGCTCCGATGGTGGGCGTGTTTACTTCGAGCTTGTGCTTCAAGATGCCTGGGTCTGGGATATGTACCGCCCCGCACGCTTTGTAGCGAATGTTCGCGTCGTTACTTTTAAGGACGTAAACATTGAGCGACTAGGCGAGAAAGAGGCCTAGGTGCCTGCCCGCAGTCGCAGGACGGCAGCGGGGGATCGTAATGCGCTTGGTGCGCTTGGTGAGCAGGTGGCCGCCGATTGGTACGAGTCTCAGGGTTACAGCGTCGCCGATAGAAATTGGCGGGTCCGCGAAGGAGAGTTAGACCTTGTACTCCTAGCGTCAGATGGAACAATCGTTTTCTGCGAGGTCAAGACTCGCTCCTCAAATCGTTTTGGCTCACCGCTAGAGGCTGTCACGCCAACTAAGCAGCGGCGCCTTAGAACCCTGGGCGCCCTATGGCTCTCTTCTCATAAGGGAATGGTGGGAGAGGTGCGTTTCGACGTGGCTGGGGTGATGATCGGAGCGACCGGTGACCCAGAGATCGAGATCGTGCAGGCCGGGTTTTAGGCCATGGCTCTAATTGTGAATAGCGGTATCTCGAGGTAGTGGCTCAATCGCAGTCTCTATAACGGCAGCTACCGACTGACGCTCAAGCATGCGAAGCACGTTGATTTTTGAGGGCGGTATATACGCCCGCGCTCGGAACTCGAATCCCTCAACGCTCGCATCGATCAACTCTGTGAGTTCGTCCTCGCTCATAAAAGAAACAGACCTGTCGCCACTGATATAGCGATCCGAGAAGACGCTGAGAAGATAGCGAAATGATCGGCGTCTGCAAGTCTCTTTAATTGCAAGTAGACCGCCCTCGCACACCAACTCGCTCGCGGTCTTCAGGAGCGCAACGCGCTCTGAGGCGGGCACGTGGTGAAGGACATCTGAGATAACCACAAGGTCAAAGGCTGGTCCAAGAGCAACGAGAAGATCCTCAGCTGATTGGATCCGAAAGGTGGCCTGTGAAGTTGGTCCCTTGAACATCGCTCCAGGGTCGCCATCAATATCAATGCCTAGGAGAATTGCATTAGGGATCGCATTGAGGAGTGCTCCGCTTACAGTGCCGTCGCCTGCACCAATCTCAAGGATCGCGTTACCCGGGCCAGAGGCTGCAATAGAGTCTGCGAGGCTATTGGTGTCTACAAACATTGAACGGTA
>JBAXPT010000025.1:0-15844 GCA_037132095.1 Actinomycetes bacterium | reverse complement strand
GCCTCGGCTTCGTGGGTGTGTAGAGCGCGTCGTAAAGCATTCGCAACGAGGGTCTCGTAGTTGGCGATTGAGAGCCTCACGGATACTCCGGAGCGCTGATTGACGTGGGGGGACCTTCGTGCCTGCTGGCTGATCTCCGCGATGATCTCGACCATAAATGCTGGAACCGTTACCTCAACGCCCGCAGCCGAGATGACCTGAGCCTCTTGGGCAATTACATCCATCTCTAACCCAACCTCTAATGGGTAATGAGTGCGAATCTGAGCCCCAAAACGGTCTTTAAGCGGAGTAATGATGCGGCCGCGGTTGGTGTAGTCCTCTGGGTTTGCAGATGCGACGAGCATCACATCTACTGGCAGGCGAATCTTGTAGCCGCGAATCTGTACATCACGCTCTTCGAGAACATTTAGTAATCCAACCTGAATCCGCTCTGCCAGGTCGGGCAACTCGTTAATCGCGAAGATTCCGCGGTTCGTACGCGGCACCATTCCGTAGTGAATCGTTAGTTCGTCTGAGAGGTAGCGTCCCTCAGCAACCTTGATCGGGTCGACCTCGCCGATGAGGTCCGCTATCGAAGTATCTGGAGTAGCGAGCTTCTCCCCGAAGCGTCGGCTGCGATGCACCCATGTAATTGGGGTCTCATCGCCCTGCTCCTCGATAAGGGTGCGGGCGTGAGCACTAATCGGGTTATAGGGATCATCGTTGATCTCGCTCCCTGCGACAATCGGCATCCACTCGTCGAGGAGTTCAGTCAAGGATCGGATGATGCGAGTCTTGGCCTGGCCACGCTCGCCGAGCAGGATCACGTCGTGCCCAGCCAGTAGGGCGTTCTCTAATTGAGGAAGAACTGTGTCTTCATAGCCAAGCACCCCGTCGACGAGTGGTCGGCCGGCGATGATTCGCTCAATGGCATTGGCGCGCACCTCATCCTTAACCGGCCGGGAGATCCAGCCGCTTGCTTTGAGTTCGCCGAGTGTTGTGGGGCGGGTCATGGGGACTCCTTTAAAGATGACGGTTTTGGGCGCTCCCCTAGGTTGCCCTAAGTCGCTCCCCCAAACCGTACCAGCGTCGCCATTCTCCCCGTGTCGTGAGACACGTGCGCCCTCTACTACCGTTCACGTTGGAACTTGTTGGTCACCGCGAGAGGAATACAGACCATGTCGAAGGTTGATAATGCGCAGCGGTACGTAGGCGCTCCGCAACCAGCACCTGCGAAGAAGGACGGACCCTTCTTTGTGATGTTCTGGCGTTCAGCGGTGGGCAAGAAGTGGATCATGGCCGTCACCGGCATCATGCTCATCGGCTTCGTGTTTGCTCACATGCTTGGAAACCTCAAGATATTTCTTAGCGCTGACGCTATCGATCACTACGCCGAGTGGCTCCGCACGATTGGCTACCCGATACTCCCGGAGACTGGTGTTCTTTGGATTCTGCGCGCCGGTCTTTTAGGCGCAGTGGTACTCCACATCTGGGCAGCGGCATCGCTAACCAGAATGAATCGTGCAGCCCGACCCAACGGCTACAAGTCGCCGCGTGAGTATGTAGCCGCAGATTTTGCGGCCCGCACGATGCGCTGGACCGGCATCATTCTCACACTCTTCATCATCTTCCATCTTCTTGATCTCACCTGGGGACGGACTGGCAACACTTTTGTCAAGGGGGACGTTTACGACAACATCATCTCATCCTTTACGCGTGTACCCGTTGCAATTGCTTACATAGTCGCAAACATCGCTATTGCCATTCACCTCTACCACGGTGCATGGTCGATGTTTCAGAGCCTCGGGATCAACAGCCCGAGATTCAATCCTTGGCGCAGGGGCTTTGCTATTGGGCTCGCATCAATCATTGGAATAGGGAATATCAGCATTCCTCTCCTAGTAGTAACTGGAGTTGTCAAGTGAGCAACATCAACCTCGATGCAAAGATCCCCGCTGGCGCACTAGAGGACAAGTGGGATAACCACAAGTTCTCAGTGAAGCTTGTTAACCCTGCAAACCGACGCAAGTTTCGCGTTGTGATTGTCGGCTCTGGCCTTGCAGGAGCATCTGCGGCAGCAACACTTGGTGAGCTTGGATACCACGTTCAACTCCTTACCTTCCATGACTCCCCCCGACGCGCTCACTCCATTGCAGCGCAGGGTGGAATCAACGCAGCCAAGAACTACCCAAATGATGGAGACAGCGTAAAGCGCCTCTTCTACGACACGATCAAGGGCGGCGATTTTCGCTCACGCGAAGCAAACGTGCATCGCTTGGCGCAGGTAAGCGTCAACATCATCGATCAGTGCGTATCGCAAGGAGTCCCCTTCGCACGCGAGTACGCAGGGTTGCTCGATAACCGATCCTTCGGCGGAGCGCAGGTTTCGCGTACCTTCTACGCTCGTGGGCAGACCGGTCAGCAACTTCTTCTGGGGGCATATCAGGCACTCGCTCGCCAGATTCACCTAGGGAACGTGGAGCTCCACAACCGTACCGAGATGCTCGACATGGTGATGAAGGATGGCCGCGCAGTTGGCGTAGTCGCTCGTGACCTAATTACAGGAGCAATTCACTCCTATTCAGGGCACGCCGTGGTTCTCGCCACAGGTGGATACGGAAACGTCTTCTACCTCTCCACTAACGCAATGGCTAGCAACGTCACTGCTGCATGGCGCGCACACAAGCGCGGTGCACTCATGGCGAACCCCTGCTTCACGCAGATTCACCCGACCTGCATCCCTGCCTCAGATGAGTTTCAATCCAAGTTGACCCTCATGAGTGAGTCGCTTCGAAACGACGGTCGGATCTGGGTTCCTCAGAATGCCGAAGAGACTCGATCCCCTGAGCAGATTCCAGACTCCGAGCGTGACTACTTCCTCGAGAGAATGTACCCATCCTTCGGAAACCTTGCGCCGCGAGATATCGCTTCACGCGCCTCAAAGCGCCAGGTCGATGTCGGCAAGGGTGTTGGTCCAATCAAGAACGGCGTTTACCTCGACTTCGATGAGGCAATCAATCGTCTGGGCGCACCTGTAATTGAGGAGCGCTACGGAAACCTTCTCCAGATGTATGAACGAATTACAGGCGAAGACCCATACAAGATGCCGATGCGGATCTACCCGGCTGTGCATTACACAATGGGTGGACTCTGGGTTGACTACAACCTAATGAGCAACGTCGAGGGCTTATACGTACTCGGCGAGGCAAACTTCTCTGATCACGGAGCCAACCGACTAGGTGCTAGCGCTCTTATGCAGGGGCTCTCGGACGGCTACTTCGTGCTCCCTGCCACCATCACTGATTATCTCGCCCCTCAACTTGGAGAGGCACCGATCTCGACTGATGACCCCATCTTCAAGCAGGCTGAGGCCGCTGTGCGCGACCGCACGAACCAAATGGTTGCGATCAAGGGCACTCACTCCCCCGATCACTTCCACCGTGAGCTTGGAAAGATCATTTGGGAGCACTGCGGAATGGAGCGCTCGGCTGAGAGTCTTGATCAGGCCCTCGCTGAGATCCCGGTACTGCGCGAGCAGTTCTGGAACGACGTGCGCGTGCTCGGCGATACTGAGTCATTCAACCAATCGGTTGAGAAAGCTGGGCGTGTTGCCGACTTCCTAGAGTTTGGTGAGGAATTAGTCCTGGATGCACGGCGCCGCGAGGAGTCATGCGGTGGTCACTTCCGCGTTGAGTACCAGACAGAAGATGGGGAGGCTCTCCGTAACGACGATGACTTTGCTCATGTCTCCGCTTGGGAGTGGGAGGGCGAGGGCAACGAGCCAACGCTCCACCGCGAGCCGCTCGTCTATGAGAACGTTCACCTTGCAACTAGGTCCTACAAGTAGTCGATAGGAGGACGAGGACTGTGAAACTCACACTAAAGATCTGGCGTCAAGATGGCCCCACCGCAAAGGGTCGATTCGAGACATACGAAATGCCGGCGGTTGTGCCCGATATGTCATTCCTAGAGATGATTGACGTGCTCAATGAGCGGCTCATCGCCGAGGAGTCAGAGCCAATTGCCTTTGACCACGACTGCCGTGAAGGCATCTGTGGCTCATGCTCGATGATGATCAACGGCATACCCCACGGGCCTGAGCGCGGCACCGCAACTTGTCAGTTACACATGCGCAAGTTCAAAGATGGTGAGCACATCACTGTCGAGCCATGGCGTGCGCGCTCCTTCCCGATCATCAAAGATCTCGCCGTAGACCGCAGCCCACTAGATCGCATCATCGAGGCCGGGGGTTACATCTCTGCTCCAACAGGAGCGGCACGCGATGCAAACGAGATATTGATCCCCAAAGAAGCAGCTGATGCCGCTATGGACGCGGCGGCCTGCATCGGCTGTGGTGCTTGCGTAGCGGCCTGCCCTAACGGTGCGGCTCAACTATTCACTGCTGCAAAATACAGCCACCTAAGCCTTCTCCCACAGGGGCAGCCAGAGCGTTGGACGCGCGCGATTGGGATGGTCGACGAGATGGAGCGTTGGTTTGGGTCGTGCACGAACTTCGGTGAGTGTGAGACTGCCTGCCCCAAGGAGATCTCGGTCGACTTCATCGCACTCCTCAACCGCGACTACATAAAGGCCCAGTTCAAGAACCGTCGCCTCTCCGGGCAGAAGTCTTAACTCTCCTCCCCTCCTAACATGAGCTAAGAGCGGTTACGCTCTGAGTAATAGGTTTTTTTGCCACTTTTTTCTAGTGGTGTTTTTGTAACGGGGGAGAACATGACTACCAACATTGGTACCGCTATCGGAGACACTATTGATGGTGCTGCAGTCGAGCGACTACTCGCACGAGCACGTCGTGATATAGACGAGGGTCTTATACCCTCGGCACAGGTTGCGCTTGCAATCAATGGCGAGATAGTCGTTGAGGAGACCTTCGGTGCTGCAACCCCCGAGTCGCGTTACTGCGTCTTCTCATCTACCAAGGCATTCATCGCAAGCTGCTGCTGGATTCTCATTCAAGAAGGCAAACTCGATGTAACCAAACGTGTTGTTGATTACATCCCAGAGTTCGGGACTAACGGAAAAGAAGTCATCACAGTCGAGCAAGTAATGCTGCACCAAAGCGGATTCCCCTCTGCCCCGCTAGGGCCACCGGATTGGGAGACCAAGGCGGGGCGCCTTAAGGCCTTTGCAAAGTGGCGTCTGCAGTGGGAGCCAGGAACCATCTCCGAGTACCATCCGTCGAGCGCTCACTGGGTACTCGCCGAACTCATCGACAGACTCAGTGGAGAAGACTTCCGCGATTTTCTTGAGCAGCGTGTCACCTCGCCGCTCGGACTCCCACGCGTCCTTGGAGTGACCGATGATGCGCCCGTGATGGTGCCGGTCCCATGCGGCGAGCCTGCGACTGCAGATGAGTTAGAGGCCGTGCTCGGAATTCGTGAACTCCCCGTTACCGAAGTGACCACGAGTGCCGTTGCATACCTAAGTAGATATGAGGCGCGCGCAGTTGGCCTTCCAGGTGGAGGAGGAGTCATGCGGGCACGAGACCTTGCGCTCTTTTACCAAGGCCTGCTCCACAACTCTGCTGGCATCTGGGACCCCGAGGTACTCGCCGACGGCACAGGTCGTGTGCGCAGCATGCTGCCGGATGCTTGGACGGGCGTTCCAGCATCTCGCACCCTCGGGCTAGTGACTGCAGGTAGTGATGGCCTCGGCTCAATGCGCGGATTTGGGAAGACAACCTCCGCACGGACCTTTGGTCACAATGGAGCATTCGGGCAGATCTCTTGGGCTGACCCTGAGACTGGGATCTCTTTTGCTTATGCCACGGATGGTTTAGACGAGCACATCCTGCGCCAGGGTCGCAGGGGGATTGCGCTTAGCAGCCTTGCAAATGAATGCGCCAAGTAGCCCAACTTCACGCCTAAGCCGCTAGGCCCGCCGTCTCTAGATATGACATTTCCTCATGCGCGACTTAAATGTCGAGACTAATTAGGTCGAGACTAATTAGCCAGAGTAATTAAATAGAGTAGATATTTTAATAATTTTTTGATGCAATCGGTCGGCTCATCTGTAACAATCCGCTGATGCCTAACGCCCCGGATGAAAGAGGATCAGCTCTTGAGCGCACCCTGATTCTCGCCGCATGGTTTGCTTCGCGACGCGGCAGCCCAACGACTCTCCACGATATAACTGACAATTTCCCTGAGTATGCAGACAGCGATTCAGAGGCGAGCAGACGGATGCTCCGGCGAGACCTGCAACTCATTGAGGACGACCTACAGATTGAGATTGAGTGGGACAATGCAAATAGCATTTACACGGTAAAACCCCCTGTATTCACTCGAGATGAACGAGCCTCGCTGCTTCGCGCTATGGGGACTGTTCGCGTAGATGGAATAGCGGAGGATGCCGATGAGACTGAGATCGGGCACGCCAGAGATCAAAGTGCTGCACAAATAGCGGTGCGCCTGCCTCTAATCGTTTCAGAGCTAAATGCACCGATTCGCGATAGACAGATGGTTGAGTTTTGGTACAAAAAGGGCGAACGTCGCAGGGTTGAGCCACACCGGATTGGGCGCGGTGGCGTTGCTTGGTACCTACTTGCGCGGGATAAAAAAGATGGCGCAATAAAGCATTTTCGTCTAGACCGAATTCTTGAGGTACCCGGAGCCCCGGCAATTGTTGCGGTAGGCGAGTTGGGGGCATTTGAGGTACCAGATAATCGCGACCTCGCTGGAGAGTTTGATGTCGATCCAAACGAATGGGGTCGGGATACACCGCTCGAGGCAGAGGTCGCAATGAGCAGAGATCTAGCAACAATTTTCTGCAGCACAGTGGTTGGTGCACGAATCTCTTCAGAGCAAGGGGGCAACGCAATCGTCTCTGTCACCGTTCGTCACTACGCAGCATTTCTCAACCGCATACTCTCCTTCGGCAGCAATGTGCGCCTCGAGAATCCTCCAGAGTTAGTTGAGATGCTTATTAGTTCCCTCAAGCAGATGAGTGGGGCCAAGTAATGGCGCGCGACTCTGTCTCGAAGCAGGCAAGAGTGGTAATGACTTTGCTAGCGAGGGCAGAGGAGTCCGGCGATGTCGAGCTTGAAGCCGCCGCAGCCGAGTTTGATGTCAAAATCAATGCCCTAACTAAATGGGTAGAGGATTTTGTCTATCTTGAGCGTCGCCTGCTTACCGGGGAGTTGTTCTCTCCCCCTGTCACATTCGTCATCGAAGACGGCTCGCTGATTAGGCACGGGAACAATCGGTCAATTAGGGATTTAGTAACCAAACCACCACCTATTGAGGTGGCAGTGGGCCTATTAATTGCAGCGACTCAATACATAACGATGTACGACGATCCAGATCAAGACGGACTCCATTATCCACTTATCAGCGCGATAAATATCCTTAGGAAAATTGTCGGGCAGGAGTACCCAGCGACAGCTAAGGCGCCTGAGTTGCTCGCTGACGTTGAGGAGTCCATCGGGACTCGAGGGCGAAGCAGAGCGCAGATCATCCGCTATATGAAGGATGATTTTTCAGTATCAGAGCGCACGGTTGAGATACACCAGACGTACTCAATAGGTGGCTACTGGTATGCCAAGCTTCTCGACTGCGGAGATGGTAACGAGAAATCATTTCGCATAGACAGGATCCTTGAGATCTCAGATGGCGGCTACTACTTCCCAACCGCTCCAACAGGCGAGATCCCAGATTCTTTCGACCTCTCGGAGCTCGCTAATCGCGTAACTGTTCGCACGGATGACGAGGCTTTGGATGCTCTCCCAAACGGAGTTGAGATCGACAAGCAGACCACGCTCGGGGATGGTCGCGTCGAGGTTGAGTTAATCGTCTATGGAGAGAGTCGCCTTGACCATCTTTTACTTGCGATTGGCCCCAATGCAGAGGTCGTCGGGCCACCCGAAATGATCGAACGCCGAGCAGCCCATGCAGCCTCCTTGCTCTCCACATATCTGACCTAAACAAGGGCTCCATTCCCCACTTACCTCGGGACTATCCCCGTAAAAGTCCCAGATTTAGGCAATTTTGGGCCCCCGGACGGGGTAAGCACAGGCGGCGGGGCGTAGCCTCCAAGTGACCCCAACCCCCAGCCGACCTTAGGAATTTAAGTGCGACCAGAGCACTTCGTCATAGATGGATCCAACCTCGCAACTGAGGGGCGCACTGAGCCAAGCCTTGCCCAGTTGCACGAAGCGATTGAGGCGATTAAGGCCGAGCACCCCGAGGCGATCCTGACAATCGTTGTGGACGCATCATTCGAACACCGCATTGATCAATCTGAGTCAAAGGAGTTCGAGCGCATCAAGTCGGCAGGCAGTTTTGTCTCTCCACCTGCAGGTGCAGTTGGGCGCGGCGATGGATTCCTTCTTCAGATCGCCCATCGAACTGGAGCAACTGTTCTCTCTAACGACTCATTCCAAGAGTTCCACGGCGAGTACGAATGGCTCTTTGATACAGGGCGCCTTATTGGCGGAAAACCTGTGCCGGGTGTCGGATGGATCTTTTCACTACGTCGACCGGTTCGCGGGGTCACGAGCCGTAAGGCAGTAGCGGAGAAGAAGAAAGATGGCGATGCCGCCGATGGAAAAGCGCGCCGCGAAGTAAAGCAGGCGATCGCTGAGGCGACTGCTGACGTCATGGAGCCTCAGGGCACTAGGAGTAAGCGGCGTCGCCCGCGTCGCGGGCAGCAACCCGCTGAGCCGATCAACGATCCGGCGACGTTTCTCAAGTTTGTTATTGATTACCGACCAGGCGCTGAGGTAAAGGGAACAATCGATACATTCGCCTCCCATGGAGCCTTTGTCCTCGTTGGGGATGTGCGCTGCTATGCGCCTCTAATAGGGCTCGGGAGCCCTCCCCCGACACGGGCTCGAGATGTGCTCGCCCAGGGAGAGGTACGAACCTTCGTGGTTCAGGCAATTGATGCACCACGACGCGGCATCGAACTCTCTCTCCCAGAGTTTGCTGTCCCTGCGGCGACTCCAAGCGACGAGACTGTTGCAGCCGAGACAACCTCTCAAAAGCCTCAGCGAGGAGCTAAAAAGGCGCCAACTAAGAAACGCCCCGCTACCAAAGTCACAACTAAGCCTGTGGCGAAGAAGACGCCAGATAAGAAAGTACTCGCCAAGAAAGTAGTAGCCAAGAAAATCGCTAAGCGCGTCGTTGCAGTAAAAGCGCCAGCCGCTAAATCCGTAGCGAAGAAGGCCGCAGCAGGAACGCAAGTCCCGAAGAAGATAGTGCCGAAGAAAGTAGCGACCAAGAAGGCACCGGTTAAAAAAGTTGTAACCAAGAAGGCTGTCGCTAAAAAAGTTGTAGCCAAGAAGGCACCCACCAAGAAAGTCGCTCCTCGTGTTGCGGAGCGCAAGACTACGAAGGGGAAGCGATGAACGAAGAAATCCCAAGCATCAATATTGAAGAAGTCGCCCCCGACGACATGCTCTTGGACGTTCGCGAGATAGACGAGTGGGAGGCGGGGCACGCCCCTAACGCAGTGCACCTTGCCCTCTCGACATTGGCCGAGAGTGGACTCGAGGTCCCCGCCGGCTCACGAGTCCAGGTCATCTGCAAGGTCGGAGGCAGATCAGCGCAGGCAACTAACTACCTGAGGTCACTCGGGATCGATGCAGTAAACGTCTCTGGCGGGATGCTCGCTTGGGAGCAGGCAGGCCAAGCGGTAGTCACCGACTCTGGCGAGACCGGATGGGTCTCTTAGAGGGTGGCGAGCACGGCGGGGCGCCCTCTCGAAGGAGTTCGAGTTCTTGACTTTTCGCGGGTTCTCTCGGGCCCTATCGCAGGGCGCGTTCTTCATGATCTCGGTGCAGAGGTAGTAAAGGTTGAACCGCCCGAGGGTGACCTAACACGATTCGCGTTACCTAAAGCTGGCATCACCTCCGCGTATTTTGCCCAGCAAAATACAGGCAAGCGAAACATCTCTCTTGATCTCCACAGAAGCGAGGCCGTCGAGTTGCTACTTGAGCTCGCTACTCACTTCGATGTCATTATCGAGAACTCGCGCCCGGGAGTTATGGATCGCCTTGGGCTTGGGTACGAAGCGGTACACGCGCGGAACCCCAAGCTTGTCTACGCCTCAATCACAGGTTATGGACAGACCGGAGTATGGGCCGATCGACGCGCTTTTGCAGTAGTCGTCCATGCAGAGATGGGGCTTCTCGAGGCCGGCGGTCGCTGGAGGGCAGATGCAGCGGGCAGCCATGACAGTCACAAAGGAGCGGGCCACACGGATACTGAAGCGAGACTCAGCATTGAGGAGAGACGTCTCGCAGAACTGGACAAAGAGAGATTTCATAGAGCACAGGACCCGATGAGCCACGCAGATGTTTACGCGGGTCTCCACTGCTCCTCAGCAATTCTCGCTGCACTGATTCAGCGTGGACGAACAGGTACAGGCCAGCACATTGACGTCGACATGGCTGAGTCGCTGCTCCACGTAAACGACTTTGCTCACTGGGATCTTGCGGGCGCTAGCGACGACCCGCAGATGACACGCCCAAGCCTCGCCCCCGTCTACTCCCCCATCGTCACTACCAAAGATGGGCATGATCTCGTGTTGGCAGGTGACCCTGTCGCAAATGTCAACTTTGTGCTTTATTGCAAGGCAATGGAGCGCACGGATTTAGCCGAGCTAGAGATCTTCTCTCCAGAGAATCGTGGCCAACATCGCCATGTGATGCTCGCATTGCTCCACGAATGGGCCGCAACATTCGACCGCGTAGAGGATCTTCAAGCCCGCCTCGATGCGGCTGGAATCGTCAACGGAGTCGTTAGGAGTATCGGAGATGTTGCGGATACTCAATGGGCGCGCGAGCGTGGTGCTATCGCTGAGGTAGACGACCGACGCGGTGGCACTGTTCGGATACCCCAAGCCCCTTGGAGATTCTCTGATGCCGAGACAGGAGTGCGTGGCGTCCCGGCATGGCGTGGGGAGCACAATCGAGAGGTGCTACAAGAGTTCCTAGGCCTAAACGAGGATGCTCTTGAGCAACTGAAGGCAAATGGCACGCTCTCGGAGCGCGAACCAAAGCCATGAGTTACATTCGAGCATGACCTCCGTTCAGGAGAACAGCGAGACAGTCTCTCGAAGACGAGTTCGAGGGCATCTTGTGGCACTCAGCGCTTGGAGCGTTTACTGCTCGCTAATTGCCGCATCAAGACCCTTCGATACAGATGCATGGTGGCATATACGCGTCGGTATCTGGATCGCCAAACATCGCGAGATTCCCTCAACTGACATCTTCTCGTGGACATCTCGCTCTGCCGAGTGGAGGCCAAGTTCTTGGCTATTCGACTGGTTCCTCGGTGTCACCCACCAGGCACTCCCTTCGAGACCCCTGCTCATATGCATCACCTTCATCGCATTTGGAGCGGTTGCGTGGAGCGTCTACCTGGCCTCTCGAAGAGTAGGTGCAGGTGCATGGGCATCTGTGGCAGCAACAGCAGCGTTTGAGTTTCTGATGATTCCATACGTAGCCGAGAGGCCTCAGATGCTTAGTTTCTTACTCTTCGCTCTCGTCTTTTATCTCGTGCCACGCGCTCTCAGGGGAGATCGTGCGGCTTTTTTTGGGCTGCTAGCAGTATTTACCCTCTGGGCAAATATCCACCTGTCTTTCACAATAGGAATAGCGATAGTTGCCGCCACCGCTCTCGGATATGCAATTGATACGCGCAAACTTCTGCTGCCCTTCGTTGTGCTCGGAGCCTCGATTTTCGCTGGTCTCCTAAACCCATTTGGAGTAAATGCCTATTTTGCTACGACAGATCTGAGCGCTCTCTCCCGAGTGCTTGACGAATGGCAGCACGCGAGCATTCATCAAGTACGTGATGTTTTGATCGTGCTATTGGCTGCTACTGCGCTCGCGTCCATGGTCCGAACTCAAAGGTGGAGACGGCTCGAAGTTCTGCTTCCAATCGTCGCTCTAGTTTGCTTCTTCCTCTATGCAATTAGGAACGCCCCCTACTTACTCATCCTCATCACTCCTGAGATTGCACTAGGCCTGTGGTCCCTACGTTCGACACGATTAGCGCTCTCGGTTTTACCGTACGTGAAGCCCATTCGCGATGGCATGTTTGTTTCACTTCTCGCATTGATTCTATTCTCTGCCACGAACGCCATTCCACCGAGGGCGGTTACGCGTGCCCAATACCCAATAAATGGGGTGGCCAAGATTCCTTCTAAGTGTCGACTGCTCAACGAGTACAGCGATGGTGGTTACATTATTTATGAGCGCTGGCCGCAGGTTGAGGTCTCCGAGGACGGAAGGTCTATCGGTGCTAGGTCTGTGCTCAAACAGCAGAGCGTTATAAGCGGAGACCCAGGCGCCGTGCAGTGGGTTGACTCACACCAGGTTCAATGCGTACTTGTGCGCCCCGATCGAGGCATTATCAAACTCCTCGAGGCTCGCGGCTGGACTCGTGCATCTAGCGAACCAAGTGGGGTGCTCCTAATTCGCCCGGGCTTTGTTGGTAGCAATTAACACGGGGTGAAAAAGCCCTTGCCAAGGTGCTACATGCAGCCTTAGCATCTCTCTATCCCCAAGGACGGGGGTCTCTATCGATTCAAATCTAGAAGACGACACCCAAGGACGGGGAGAATGAATACTTCAAAGAAACATCTCAAGCCACAACACTCACAGGCATTTGTGTTGCGCTCTCTGCGACTCTCATTTGTTCTTCTCGTCGTAATGCTCTGCGCGTTGACATCTTTTGTCCTCGTATCTGCGGCGCTATCTAATGGAGAGTTGAGAGCGGCATCGGCACTCACTATTACTCCAGGGGTCTCGACAGACCCGACGGGGGTGCTCGTCACGCTCGATGCTCGCGGCACATGGCATGAAGCAACTTCTACCGCATCAGGGACAGCATCTTCAGGCTGCTTGCGGACTTGGGTCAAGGCATTTGTCCCCGTCTACCTAGATAGAGGCGGCCCTCTCTGGGGAGGTCGACACCCCATGCCGAGAGCACCAACACCCGCGTACGTTGCGTACCACGTTTACTGCGGAGGAATCTACGTGACCTCTATCTGGGTTCTCCCCACCGCGTTTCAAGCAACTCCGCCGAATGTGCGAGGCCTCGCTCTTCAAATTGTCGCTCGGCTTAGGTATCCAGCCCTCGCCATCGCTGTAAACCCTGCACATCGCGGATTGACGGGGCTCAATACGTTGTTGGCGACGAATGGTTTTACCGGAGCACCAATTCGCGATTCGGTTCGGGGGTTCGGGGCGACTGTCGAGGTTGAGGCAACCCCAAGTGCCGTGCTTTGGCAGACCGGAGACGGCTCGATATCGACACGAGTTCCGTTTACATCTGGCACCCGCGGACTTCTGGCCCACCTATACGAGAGGAGATCGCCAGTATCCGGGTACACGATTACTGCGAGCATCGAACTTGCTGTGAGGTGGCGCTTCAACTTTGGGGGATGGAGCAGTCTCTCGCCAATCGCTCGGACCGCATCCATTGCCTACCCAGTAGTTTCATCCAGGAGTCGGCTTACACCCTCCCCCTGAGAAGCGGGCATGAAGACACGAACTCAGGCGTGGCGTTACCGGAGAGGACTGCTTTCCCCTCACCCCTGCTTTTCCCTGATAATCGAGTTGGCGGGTAATCTGATCGGATGCCCTCCGCCACCGAACTATCAACCTTTAACCGTTCTGACGCTCTTGCACGCCTAGAGAGCGAGGAGTTCGATGTTCTCGTAATTGGTGGAGGGATCACCGGGGTTGGGGTCGCACTAGACGCAGTCTCCCGCGGGCTTCGAACCGCCCTCGTCGAGCGTGACGACTTCTCCTCTGGGACCTCATCGAAATCCAGCAAGCTTGCACACGGCGGACTTCGCTACTTACAGCAACGCGAGTTTGGGCTCGTCTACGAAGCGCTCTACGAACGAACCGTGATGCTGCGCAATGCTCCTCACCTCGTTCGCAAACTCCCCTTTCTGATTCCTCTCCTATCGCGTGACGGACTCATCAATCCAAAGATCTCGCGAGCGCTTGGCTCTGCTCTTTGGATGTATGACCTCACCGGTGGCGCTCGCATTGGAAAACTCCACAAGCGCATCTCCAAATCTGAGGCGCTTGACCACATGCCAACACTGCGTGAAGCAAATCTCTCTGGTGCTTATATCTATTACGACGCCCAGGTAGACGACTCTCGCCTAACACTCACCGTCGCGCGTACCGCTGCCGAGTTCGGCGCCGCGGTTGCAAACCACACAAAGGTTGTCTCACTAAACAAGGACTCAAGCGGGCAAGTAAGCGGCGCGACAGTCGACGCCGATGGCCGGCAGTTCGAGATCAAAGCCCGCGCCGTAGTGAACGCTGCTGGGGTCTGGTCAGACTCAATCCGAGCAATGGATGAGGGTCAAGACCCGCACTCCATTCGCCCTGCGAAGGGGATCCATATCACCGTGCCTTGGAGCAAGGTGCGCAACGACATTGCTGCGATTATCCCTGTTCCAAAGGATAAAAGATCTATTTTTGTTGTGCCGTGGGGTGAACATACATACGTGGGAACTACTGATACTGACTACGAAGGAGACATTGATGACCCTCAATGCACACCCGAGGACATCAGTTACTGCATAGATGCAATGAACCTTGTGATGAGCGAGCAGATAAGCGAATCGGACGTAACTGCGGTATGGGCGGGGCTAAGGCCACTTATCTCTGGTGGAACTGTCGGCAATAAGACCGCCGATCTATCGCGCAAACATGGTGTAAGCACCTCTGATGGCGGCGTCACGACAATCACAGGCGGGAAGCTCACAACATATCGACGAATGTCTGCGGATACTGTCGATCGAGTAGCGGATCGTCTTGGAATCAATGCCAAGTCACGTACAAAGAAAGTCCCTCTATTTGGGGCAGAGGGTGACCACGGATCAGATGAGCACCTTGCAGGGAGATTCGGATCTGCTTCAAAAGAGGTCGCTGCAATTGCTAACTCGGATCCTGCACTTGCGGAGCCACTCGTTGAGGGTCTCCCTTACTCGCGCGCTGAGGCTGTTTACGCGGTGCGCTTTGAGATGGCGCAGAGTCTCTCGGATGTCTTAGAGCGCAGGACTCGTTCTCGCATTCTTGCTCGCGATGCAAGCCTCGCGGCAGCCCACAGCACCGCCTCTATTATCGGAGCGGAGCTCGGCTGGGACTTGAGTCGAGAGCAGGCCGAGGTAAGTGCCTACCAAGCATCAATTGAGCATGAACGCAGCGTCGGCGGACTTCCGGCGGCGGCTACCGACAACGGTTTTGGAGCCTAATGAGCATCTCTGGAACGCCTACCCCGCCGATCGCAATCGAGGCTGACCCGAGCAGCGTCACTTCGCACCTAAGCGCCACTCGAGTCGAGATCTCGCCTTCACACTTAGAGGCTCTGATCGCAACTGGAGCCGAGGTGACAACCGCCGATGGCGAACTTGTCGAGGCAAGCCGTGACTGGTGGCCTCTTGCGATGATCTGGGCTCTAAACGGAGAGGTTGCGGCCCTTGCCTCTGTTGTAGTTCGCCCCAGTGATGCGCATCAAGTAGCAGCTGTGCTCAAGGTCTGTAACGACGCCCGTCTCCCTGTTACTCCAGCGGCTGGGCGCAGCGGAGTCTGTGGAGCGAGCGTCCCGCTTCACGGAGGCGTGCTACTTGATCTCACCGCTATGACCGGGATCGTTGATGTAGATACTGAGTCTTTGACAGTTCGAGTCCTCCCCGGAACCTTCGGTACATGGTTTGAGGAGACACTCCAGTCTGAGCACAGCGTGACTGTTGGGCACTGGCCGCAATCCATGGCTCTCTCAACTGTCGGCGGCTGGGTCGCGTGCCGTGGAGCGGGGCAGTACTCAACGCGCTACGGGAAGATCGAGGACATGGTTGTCGCTCTTGAAGTAGC
>JBAXPT010000024.1:0-16082 GCA_037132095.1 Actinomycetes bacterium | reverse complement strand
CGAGGTCGCTCTCATTGGTTGCCATTGGCATAACCCTTCTCTAGCGTCTTTGTTGCCCGGATTTAAATGACTACGAATTAGATAGTGATGATGCTACGGATGACGGGCTAGGACCAGCTGATACGGCGAGCGCATCTGGGAGTGCCTTGGCGTGGAGCACCGTCAGCGAACGAGTGGCACGACTCAGAGTTACATAAAGAAGTCGCAGCCCTGAGAGATCCGCCCCCACCAGGTCTGCGGGCTCAACAACTACAACATGATCGAACTCAAGACCCTTGGCAGCGGTCGGGCTCACGATTGCTATTGGCGCATCGAGTACCTCAGGAACATCTGCAACGGCACCAAGGTCACTCAACGCATCTGCAAGATCTGCACGCATCGCGCGCGGAGCAATCACGGCAACACTCCCGCCGCGTGCCGCAGCGACGCGAGTCTCTGCAACGGCATCAGCAAAGACATCTTGGGTGCTAATAATTCGCGGATTCTCTCCACTTGAGCGCACTGCTCTAGTTGGCTCAACATCTGGTGCGACTACTGCGAGCAAACGATTCGCGAGCTCCATAATCTCAGCCGGGGTGCGGTAATTAACAGAGAGAGTTACAAGGCGCGACTCCTCGCGCTGCACTAGCAACTTCAAGACCGCTTCCCATCCACTAGCAGCACCCGCGCGACTCGCCTGCCCAAAATCTCCAACCAGTGTCATCGAGCCATTTGGAGCGCGGCGAGCGAGCATGCGCCACTGCATTGGCGTGAGATCTTGAGCCTCATCGACAATTACATGCCCAAAGGTCCTCAACTCTGGGACCTCGATCACTCCCCCGGAATCTCCGTCACCTCGATATCGCGCTACGACGTCTGCCGCGTTCGTGTAGTTATCCAAGCCGTGCTCTGAGATCACGGTTGTAGCAGCCTCTAACATCTCGCGATCCTCTGCCCCTCGCCTTCGCGAGATGCGAGGAAATGCCAACTCAACGGGGCCGACCAAAGCATCGGCCTCATCGACTAGTGCAACATCGGCTTCACTCCAACGCACTGCCCGCAGATTTATAGAGCGCTCCCGCAGAAGGAAAGACTGCTCGTGCTCGGTCAGTACTCCCTCTCCAGCCGAGCGCACCAAGGGCTCAAATGAAAAGAGATCGTGTACCAACTCTGCCCCAGTTATCACCGGCCAGATGCGATCTAGAAGCATCCGCACCTCTGGAAGGCGTCGAATGCGTCGGCGTATGTTGCTCTCCCACTCTCTAGGAGCAGCCTCGCCGCGCGCTAGCGCGGCAGCGATGGCAGCATCATGCCCAGAGTCGTCATCAAGATCCGAGTCGTCATGGCTCATTACACCATCGTGGGCCGCTATCAAGGCTGTGCGGTAACGGGCGTAGAGGTTGTCAATAATTGAACGCTCCACCGCCAATCGCTTGGCGTTGTGTTGTCCCCGCCTGCGACGAATGCGATCGAGGATTGCCGCAACTTTGCCGCGCCTGATAACAAGGCGAAGACCATCGATGGTCATAAGCGTGTCGCTCCTTGGAGCACGCTCACGATCGCGTAGAGCGCGTGCGAGTACTTGGGCCATTCGCTGATCACCCTTGAGCGCCGATGCCTCGTAGGACTCCTCTTGCTCAAGGCGAAGGCTTGGCTTCAATCCACCGATCGTGGCGAGTTGTACTTCGTGCTCCCCAAGAGATGGCAGGACCTGCTCTATATAGCGGAGGAATACTGAGCTCGGGCCAACGACAAGAACTCCCTGCGAGGCAAGCCTGTGTCGATAGGTATACAGCAAGTAAGCAGCGCGGTGAAGAGCCACCGCAGTCTTACCTGTGCCAGGGCCACCCGATACGACGAGAACTCCAGCCAACGCGGCCCGGACAGCAGCATCCTGCTCTCCCTGGATAGTCGCGACGATGTCGTCCATGCGCCCAGTGCGTTCGCGGTCGAGAGCACGCATGAGCGCGCCCTCTCCCTTGACGATTAACCCAAGCTCATCGGCGCGTGTCGCATCGAATACCTCGTCATCGAGCCCAACAAGTTCGCGGCCGTTCTTAGTTAGAAGGTGTCTCCTGCGCAGAATCCCCATGGGGTCTATCGGCGTTGCCCTGTAGAAGGGCTCTGCTACTGGGGCACGCCAGTCGATCACGAGTGGATCGCCCTCGTCGTCATCAACAGCGAGACGCCCCACATAAAGTGGCCGCCCACCTATCTCACGATCTATTCGGCCGAACGCAAGCGGTGCTTGCCCAACATCAAGAACCGCGAGCCTACGATGGGTATTCTCGAGAGCGATATCTCGCTCAAGCCTTGCTTGGTGTGTACCGCCGCGACCTACTTCGTCGTAGGCCTCAGCGACTCGGCTCGCAGACCTGCGCATACCGTCAAGGCGCGAGTAGACGCGATCAAGGAATTCCTGCTCTGCTGCAAACTCAGGATCCGCAAGGCGTGGGTCTTCGGTCACGTGCTCACTCTCGGTCGGTTCCCTTAAAGAAGGTGATTCCCAAAAGGGGGGCACTTGATTCTAGGGCTTGAGTGGCACATTCCCAAAAGCGGGAGGATTATCACCTCTTGCTCAGCCCAATCGGGAGTATCCGCTCTGCAGACGGTGCAGGGCCGATCAGATCAGGTCAGATCTGCTTAGGGGTTGTTATCTCAACCTTCGAACCATCTTGGAGCATGAACCTCTCCCCAATTGTGAGTTCCCCGAGTGCATCGAGGTGGAACTCCACCCCCCCAAGATTGGATAGTTGCCCCGCCGCCACGCCGAGATGGCGCTCAATGGCACGTACTACCCCGCTATGACTAATAACGAGAATGCGCCCATCACCACCATTAACAAGAATCTCTGTCAGCGCCTCAATTCCGCGCTGCGCTACCGATTCATCTGGCTCGAAACCATTCGGACGTTTATGCCCCGCTAGATAGCCAGGCCAGCCGTCTTCAATCTCAAGGCGAGTCATCCCTTCCCACTCCCCGGCATCACGCTCGGAGAGGCGTTCATCGATATTTACGTCGAGACCCTTTGCCGTCGCGATAATGGATGCCGTCACTCTCGCGCGTTGGAGATTTGATGCCCAGACGCTTGAGATTTCACCTACGTGTAGCGCCGCATCTTGAGCCTGCTGCTCGCCGAGTTCGGTGAGCTCTGGGTCAGCCTTTCCCTGCCATCTCCCCTGCGCGTTCCAGGTCGATTGCCCGTGTCGCGCTACTAGCAACGAACCCACGGGCGATTCAGTCCTCGTCTGTGATTGTCGCGTCAACAAGTACGAACTCGTCACTACGCAGAACTAAGGATGCCGACTTGCCCTCGAGAGGATGCTTCAGTGAACCATGCGCTCGATCTACATAGACGCGGATAGTTCTTCGACCAGCAGAGGTAGGAATACTCACACGATCTGTTCCAGACCACTTCAGAGCGGCAGCAGAGAATGTTATTGACTGATAATTGCCGAACTTCTGACGAGTCAACGACTGCGTGACACGAACCGTTGAAGGAACGTTGAATGTTGCGGGGAGTCGAAATCGCTCGAGCTCCTCTAAAACGATCGATCGAAGTGCCGGACCGGATTTAACAGAGTCATCAAGAGCACGAACACGCGCAGCATTACAGGCCTTATTCACGCGCTCCAATGTCGCCATTAGGAGATCATGCTGGTCGGCGTCTGGGATGAGTTGTGCAGTCGTGTCTGTCATAGGAGCGTCAAATGTTGCCCGATGGAGGGGTCCCTTGGCGAACCGGTTCCTGAACGCCGCCGTTATTGGGGGAAGCGACCCTTGACCAGACGATTTTTCCGGTGGTCCTGCGATCAGCGAGTCGCCCCAAAGCCGCCGGCACCTCACTTAGCTCAACGACCTCTGAGATGAGGGGCCTAATTGCGCCAGCCTCATAAAGGCCTATAAGGCTTCTATGAATTTCGTGAACGAGCGCTGGGTTCTTCGTGTTGTAGAGCCCCCAATGAACACCCAGAATCGAGTAATTCTTAACAAGAGCATGGTTCGCTGGAGCCTCCGGGATTCGTCCGCTCGTGAATCCAATTACCAAGAGGCGACCCTCGAACGCAATACATTTTCTCGACCGGTCGAACGTATCTCCACCGACAGGATCGAAGATCACATCTGCGCCTCGCCCGCCAGTGGCATCGTTTACAACCTCAACAAAATCATCACTTGAATAATCAATTACTAACTCGGCTCCCAGCGATCGACATAGGTCGACCTTCTCCTTGCCACCTGCAGTCGCAAAGACGCGCGCCCCCGCGGCAATGCCGAGTTGAATCGCAGCAGTACCGACACCCCCAGCGCCTGCATGCACGAGAAGAGTCTCTCCAGGCTGAATTGCAGCGCGACGGTGAAGAGCTAGATGGCTAGTTTGATATGTGACGTGTAGCGCTGCGGCATCCTCAAATGGCATCGCCGGAGGAATCCTAAATACCTGTGAAACGCGAGCAATTGTCTCTTCAGCAAACCCCCCGAGACCAGAGTCTGGAACAGCTAGAACACGCTCGCCTACTAAGTCAGAAGAGACTCCTTCACCGACGCGAGTCACTACGCCTGAGACCTCTACGCCTGGAGTAAACGGCAGGGCGGGCTTCACTTGATACCCACCACGGCACATCAAGACATCAGAGAAGTTGAGCGCCCCAGCCATCACGTCGATCGAGACTCCACCGTCACCGATGAGAAGTGGATCTAGCGACTCAAGGCTCAGTACCTCCTCTGGCTCCCCCAATCGGTGGAGACGCAGGGCACTGAACTTCGACATAGCTCCAATACTAGAAGGCTCGCAGCCAAAAGACCGGGGGAAAGACCGGCGATGAGACACGCGAAGATGCAGCCGGAGCGGCTGGCGTTGAGGAGGAGCCTTCAAGACTGCAGGGGGAAGCGCCACAAGGACTAGCCAAGATTCAACCTCAAATATTTGTCACTAAAGGCTCAGAAAATTCTCCATACTTGCCATGACATTGCCTAGCATTATGAAATGTCAGGAACCCCACCGACGGCTCTCATAGTCGACGACTCCCCCGATATCCTCAATCTCGTCTCGAGCGCACTCCAGAGAGATGGATTCGTGGTCTCTCAGGCATCAAGCGGAGACGACGCAATCGCCCTAGCTCGCAGAGACTCTCCAGACCTAATCGTTCTCGACGTAATGATGCCAGGAACAGATGGCATTGAGACATGCAGGCTGCTGCGCGAATTTACTGATGCCTATATCGTGATGCTCACAGCAAGGGCCGACGAGGTCGACAAACTCGTTGGGCTCTCCATTGGGGCCGATGATTACATGGTCAAGCCTTTCTCTCCTAGAGAGTTAGTAGCGCGTGCCCGTGCGATGCTGCGACGACCACGCAGAACCGGCCCAGAGTCCTCGCTTCGCATATTCAACGGGATGAATATAGATATCGGAACCCGTGAAGTCTGGGTCGATAATGCTGTCGTTGCCTTAACCCGCACTGAGTACGAGATCCTCGACAGCCTCGCATCTGATCCGCGCAGCGTAATAACCCGTACTGCGCTCGTGCAGAGGATATGGGGGCAAGACTGGTTCGGTGACGACCACGTACTAGACGTCCACATGTCATCTCTTCGGCGCAAGATCGGTGACGCCTCTGGTGCCCCTCGCTTCATCACTACTGTGAGAGGCGTCGGTTACAGGTTCGTCGGAACCGCACCAGACCAGACCTAATAGGTGCCCCGTGCGCGCTTGCTCTAGGGTGGCACCTCTAAGTACGAACGCCGAGTGGATTAGGGGAGAATATGGCCTGGACGCGAGAAGAGATTCAGGAATCCTTCGATAGATTCGCCAAGACAGCTGAGCATGGCGGCGCAACCGGAGACTGGGTGCCGTGGTCTGAGTGCTTCACTGAGGACGCCGAGTATTACGAGCATCACTATGGCAAGTTCTCCGGGAGAGCTGCGATTCTGGCCTGGATCACCGAGACAATGGCGCAGTTCCCCAACAATGAAATGACTGAGTTCCCTGCGGAGTGGGTCATGATTGATGAGCAGCGCGGGTGGCTTCTCTGCGCTATCTGGAACCGGTTCAAATCAATTGGCGATGGCGAGGTCTACCAGGAGATCAACTGGACCATGCTGCATTACGCAGGTAACGGACTCTTCTCATACGAAGAGGACATCTACAACCCCAATGAGTTTGGGGTCATGGTCGGCGCTTACTTGAAAGCCCGCAAAGCAGCGGGGATCAACTAATCCTCCAGATCCGAATTTCGAGATGACAAAGCCTCGCTTTGAGCACTGGGCCGCACAACCTGGTCCACGCGGAGAGACACAGCCAAGGATCCCCGCAGCCACCGTCATCTTGCTTCGCGACACCGATCATGGGCTCGAGACCCTGATGCTTAAACGAGCATCAAAACTCGCCTTCGCTGGAGGCCTCTGGGTATTCCCCGGAGGGCGCGTTGATCCTCTCGATGTTGATCCGTTGAACCCCGAGGATCACCAACTCGCAGCAGCGCGCGCTGCGGTACGCGAAGCACAGGAGGA
This sequence comes from Actinomycetes bacterium, assembly GCA_037132095.1. GTDB lineage: Bacteria > Actinomycetota > Acidimicrobiia > IMCC26256 > IMCC26256 > IMCC26256. The sequence goes on along the minus strand of JBAXPT010000024.1, from coordinate 9,593 downwards.
GGCCGACCTAATTGTCGAGCTCGATGGCCTAGTCCCCCTTTCATACTGGGAGCCGCCCCCGCAGACGCCAAAGCGTTTCTCAACGTGGTTCTTCGTCGCACGCGCCCCAGAGGGTTTAGTTACCGTTGACGGCGGAGAGATCACGGAGCACGAATGGGCTCAACCGTCTCGAACTCTTGAGCGTCGAGACCTAGGCGAACTTGAGCTAGCCCCCCCAACTTGGGTAACCCTGCGAACACTTGCAGCCTCTGAGACTGTCTCAGACGCTCTACAGGCAGCCTCAGACTCCACGATCGAGCATTTCTGCACGCACGCCAGCATCACCGAAGATGGCGGAGTAATTGCGATGTGGCATGGAGATGCCGGGTACGAATCTGGCGAGACCTCGACCCCTGGGCTGCGTCATCGCCTCTCCATGTATGAGACCCGATGGGACTACGAGCGTAACGCACCAATTATTGAGATTGACAGAGACAGACTTAAGTAGCGAAGCCTTCTCTAACCGGAACCTTGATCCCTAGCCTAAGCAGGGTGGGAGGCCACAAGGCGACGCATCCCCTCACGCCAGTCAATCTTCGTATGCCCTACGAGTTCGTGCATACGAGTCAGATCTACGCGCACACCACCGATAGTTGAGTCCGTCTCTATAAAGGTAGGGACGCAACCAGCCTCGCTCCCGATTAACTCGCACCATTCCTCGAGTGAGACCGTCTCATCCCCTCCCCAATTAACAATCGTTGTCGGCGCACTCGCCGCATCGAGAAGGGCTGGAACCATCCGCGCAATGTCGTCATGGTGGATTGGGTTGAAGAGGTTTGGGCGATCAGCGTGGACCGGAATTGGCTGCCCTGCACGCATCATCGCGAGGTGAAACGCTGGCCATCCACCCTCATCGCCATAGGGAACATTTAGTCGAGCGATCGTAGTTGGGATTGAAAACCTGCGAGCGCTATAACGCACCATTACCTCGGCTGCAATCTTTGAGATTGAGTACGTGGGCATCATGGCTCGATGGTTATCCCCGAGGGGGTCGCTCTCTTTGAGTTCGTATGCGCCAGCAGGTTGATACACGCCTGTCGAGGAGCAGTGCAGAAAAGCCTTCGCAGAGAGCGTGTGCTCCATCAAGAGAGATATCGACTCTGCATAGAGATTTACATCTAGATCCCACTTACCGCTCTTAAGAACAGCGAAGTTGGCGACGTAATCGAAGTCGCTTGCTACCGCCGCAAAATCTGCCTTGGCAAGATCAACCTCAACACACTGGACACCTTGAGCCTCTAGAGCTTCTCGCTTGGCGGCGTCACGAAAGCGCGCAATCGCAGTCACCTCATGCTCGGCAGCTAGAGCAATCGCAACAGGGAAGGCCACCTGCCCCGTGGCTCCGGTAATTAGTACCTTTGATCCGCTATCCATCTAAGAGACTCCCTTGTCCTGAACCAGTACGAAGAATGAACTCTAAGAACGAGCTCTGAAAATAGCGCTTAAGAGTCTTTAGAGTTACGAGCAACAAAAGACTGCAGAACTGCATCGGCCTGGGTATTAGGCAGGAAAGAACCTCCGTCGATGAGCACGTTCTGCCCAGTCACATAAGCAGCTAACGGAGAAGCAAGAAAGAGAATTACATTCGCGCAATCCTCTGGGGTGCCGACCCGCTGCAGCGGTGTTGCACTCTCAACAATCGCTCTTCTTTCGTCGTCAGCCAGAACAATCTGAGTAAGAGCGGTGTCTATAAAACCCGGAGATACGCAGTTCACCCTGATACTTGGCGCGTACTCGAGAGCAGCCGCCATACTCAACGAAATTACGCCAGCCTTCGCTGCGGAGTAAGGCGCCTCATAACGTGTTGGGCGCACGCCAGTTAAGGATGCGTTGTTAACAATGCAGCCCCCTTTCTTGCGCATCAGCGGAATCGCCGCTCGCATTGCATAGAAGGTACCCGAGAGATTGACGCCGATGATGCGCCCCCAATCATCATCCGAGTATGAGTGCAGAGGCATGGCTGCCCCGACGCCTGCGTTGTTAACAAGAATGCTCAGGCCGCCTAAAGCCGCATGCGCCTCTGCGACACCACGCGCACATTGCTCAGGGTCGGCGACATCGGCAACGACCGCTACCCCGCCTACGTCCGCTGCAACCTGAGCAGCTGAATCGGGGTCAATATCTAATACAGCGACGCGTGCTCCCTCTTGGGCGAAACGCTCGCATGTTGCTCGGCCGATTCCAGCGCCGCCACCAGTAACAATCGCCAACTCTCCATCAAGAAGTCCCATATCGCCATCATCGCGCAAGAGTCAAGAATTATGCGGACGCGACGAAGGGAGGCCGAAGCCTCCCCTCGCTACCTAAACATTCAATTCGCAGAGAACTGCGCTTCGTGGAGTATCTAGGCGCTAACGCCTAGGTACTTACTAGCGACGCTTTGCGGCTTTCTTCACTACCTTCTTCGCTGCTGTTTTACGAGCAGGAGCCTTCTTCACAACCTTCTTCGCTGCTGTCTTACGAGCAGGAGCCTTCTTCACAACTTTCTTGGCGGCTGTCTTCTTGACTGCTGCCTTCTTGACTGCTGGCTTCTTCGCTGCAGGAACGCGCCCTGAAGCAACTACATCTTTGAACGCCTTCAGCGGTGTGACTTTGACTGTCTTCGTGGCCGGCTTGGCCTTGAATGTCATCGCCTCACCCGTGAATGGGTTGGTTCCCTTGCGGGACTTTGTCGCTGGCTTCATGCGGCGGTAGAACTTTGCAAAGCCGCTGATTGATACGGAGTCGCCCTTGGCTACTGCCGCTGTAATTGAGTCGACAACGGCGGAAACCGCTGCATCTGCAGTCTTACGGTCGCTGCCAGTTCTCTCAGCAACATCAAGTACTAGGTCTCTTCTATTCACTTACACTCCTCTAATAATGGGGTCGGTAAGTTGGCAGCATGACACTACAAAGTGCCGCGCGCGTGGATTTACGCATGTTTTTTGCAAGTTTTTTTCAGGCTCAATTTTCGAGACATTTCTCAGAACAATTTTGAGGGAATGGAAATTCATCTAAACGGTGCATCTGAGGAGGAATCATCCCCCTTCTTGATATAGCCAAAAATGCCTCAAAAACCTCCTGAAATTGGCGCCGAGGGGACCCATTCCGACGGTACCGTTCCTGCAATGAAGCATTCGGAACCTACAAAAAGTGGCATTCTCGCAGGGCCAGTTGATGGAGCCGCTCGTATTGCAGCTGCCTACCCAGCCATTGATGCAACCCCTGGAATCAAGCTCCTACACCGATCCTCAGGCTTCATCGGAACCCTCTTACGGCTCGATCCAAAAGAGGTAATCCTTCGCACCCCAACCGGAGCAGAGCGAAGATTTAAGAATATTCCGGGGGCATTTTCACATGGAGGCAACGCCGTTCGGCTCTCGCCAGTGGTCGTTGAAGCCATAAATTCAGGGCCCAATTCAGGGCCCAATTTAGGCACCTCTGCCGAGTCTCCAGACCTGCGAGGTGGGCGTATCGAGAACTCCACTACCGCGTCTGGGAGCCGAAGTGTCGCAGGGGCGAAGGCTCGCACGGCACGGTCATCACGAATACTTGTAGAGGGAATTCATGATGCCGAGTTAATTGAGCGAGTCTGGGGCGATGACCTACGCCTAGAGGGAATTGTTGTTGAGCGGCTAGACGGAATCGATGACCTAGCGGCGGTGGTTAGCGATTTCTCCCCTGGCAAGACTCGCCGTCTGGGCATTCTCGTTGACCACCTTGTTCCGGGCAGCAAAGAATCCCGCATCGCTGCCGAGATCGTGAATCCCTATGTTCTCATCACAGGAACGCCATACGTAGACGTATGGGAGGCCGTGCGCCCATCCTCGGTCGGGATCACGTCGTGGCCACAGATTCCGAAAGGTGTCTCATGGAAGGAAGGCATCTGCTCCGCTCTTGGAGAGCCTGACCCTCGGGAGATGTGGCGACGAATACTGGGTTCGGTAAAGGGATGGAGCGACCTAGAGCAGCCTTTAGTTTTAGCTGTCGAGACACTTATTGATTTCGTCACCGTTGCCCCGTAAGAAACCCGCAAGGGTGTAACAAACGCGCTAGAACTTCCCGCAAACCCGATTCCCACATAGGAGAGAGCATGAACCGCACTCCACGATCTTCAACCTCAATCGTGACCGCCATCGCAACCGCCTTGTTTCTCGCTGCGGCCTCCCTAGCAGCATGCGGCTCTGGGTCAAGCGACGGAGCAAAGGGTGAGGTGACTCAACCCACAGCGAAACTGCGCACCCTCAACGTGCTGATCACGAATGACGACGGTTACTCCGCAGCGGGCATTGATGCTCTCGTCGAGGGCGTGCGCAGTATTCCAGGTGTAAAAGTAACGGTGGTTGCTCCTCTTACGAATCAATCTGGAACCTCAGACAAGACAACTGCCGGCGCGCTGAGCGCAACGGAGGTCAAGACCACGAGCGGATTCCCAGCGACCGCCGTAGCGGGGTACCCGGCAGACTCCGTCAACTATGCACTCGACATACTCAAACTCTCGCCACAGTTGGTCGTCTCTGGTAGTAACGCTGGCCAGAATATCGGCGTAGTCGCCCCGATCTCTGGAACGGTAGGCGCAGGGAGAACAGCAGCGAGGCGAGGAATCCCCGCACTAGCTGTTAGCCAAGGATTTAGTGCTACCTACGACTACTCATCGGGCGTTAAGTATGCGGTTGAGTGGATCGAGCGCAACCAAGTCGCGCTCTCGACCCCGACCCCGCGCCCATCCCAGAGTCTCGTCGTCAGCATCAACTCACCCTCATGCATCAAGGGTCAAGTGCGCGGGATCGTCGCAGTGCCACTCTCAACGACTGGTAATGGCATAGGGGATGTTGACTGCACTAGTACCGAGCCTGCCGGCGCTGATGATTCATCGGCGTTCTTGGTTGGGTTCGCGACTATCACAACACTCAACGAGGCGACTCAAACAGTTACAAGCACGACCTCTTGGCCAACTTGAACTAGAGGCGTTTAGGCCTATTAATAGCCCTTAGCTAGTACGCGGCGGGCGTTTCGAGTTGCGCTGACGTCCGCGATCTGAGGCTGAGAGCACAGTCTTTCGAAGGCGCACGTTGTGAGGGGTTACCTCAACGCACTCATCGTCGGCGATGAACTCAAGAGCCTGCTCAAGTGAGAGGTTGCGAGGCGGAACAAGTCGCACAAGATCATCTGATCCAGCGGCGCGCATGTTCGTGAGCTTCTTCTCTTTGGTTGGATTCACATCCATCTCATCGGTACGAGAGTTCTCGCCCACGATCATTCCTTCATAGACATCAACTGAAGGGCCGACGAGTAGAGCGCCGCGCTCTTGAAGCGTCATGAGTGAATATGTGCTTGTAACACCGGTGCGATCGGCGACCATGCTGCCATTGGGGCGTGTACGTAGCTCTCCAACCCATGGCATCCATCCGTCGAATACGTGATGGAGCATTCCGGTTCCGCGTGTCTCGGTTAAGAACTCGGTGCGGAAACCAATAAGGCCACGCGCTGGCACGCGGAAGTCCATACGGACCCAGCCTGTGCCGTGGTTAACCATCTGCTCGAGTCGGCCTTTTCGAAGCGCTAGCAACTGAGAAACAACTCCGAGGAAGTCCTCTGGAACATCGATGGTGATGCGCTCAACAGGCTCATTAATTTTGCCGTTTATCTCTTTGGTCACAACCTGGGGCTTCCCGACTGTGAGCTCGAAGCCCTCGCGTCGCATTGTCTCGATGAGTACAGCAAGCTGCAACTCTCCTCGACCGCGCACCTCCCATGTATCTGGGCGCTCCGTATCAAAAACCTGCAGCGAGACGTTCCCAATTAGCTCCTGCTGGAGTCGCTGCTCGAGGTAACGCGCCGTGAGCTTGTCGCCGTCTTTTCCAGCGAGCGGCGATGTATTGATACCGACCGTCATTGAGAGGCTTGGCTCGTCAATCTCAAGGAGAGGAAGAGGTCGCGGGTCGTCTAGATCGGCAAGCGTCTCTCCGATCGTGACCTCCGAGATACCAGCAACAGCGATGATGTCTCCCGGTCCTGCAGATGCCACCTCGACGCGCTCTAGAGCCTCTGTCATATAGAGCTCGGAGATCTTTACACGCTCAATGGATCCATCCGAACGACACCATGCGATCTGCTGGCCTTTATTTACAGTGCCATTGCGAACGCGGCAAATAGCAAGACGCCCAACATATGGGGATGCGGCCAGGTTGGTTACGAGCGCTTGGAAGGGGTGGCCCTCCTCGTAGCTCGGAGCAGGGATGCGGCTCATGATCATCTCGCGAAGCGGCGCAAGATCGGTTCCCTCTACGCCCTCCTCGAGGGCTGCCCAACCTGCCTTAGCGTTGGTATAGATAATTGGAAACTCAATCTGGTCACCAGAGGCATCAAGATCGAGGAACAACTCGTATACCTCGTCGATTACCTCTTTAATGCGAGCGTCTGGTCGGTCGACCTTGTTGATCACCAAGATCACAGGAAGATGCAGTTCAAGAGTTTTACGCAGCACAAATCGTGTCTGAGGAAGTGGCCCCTCACTTGCATCGACGAGCAGGAGTACCCCATCAACCATTGCAAGCCCGCGCTCAACCTCGCCGCCAAAGTCGGCGTGGCCGGGGGTGTCGATAACGTTGATGATCACATCGCCGAAGTTGATGGCGGTGTTCTTCGCAAGAATAGTGATGCCCTTCTCGCGCTCTAGATCGTTTGAGTCCATGACTCGTTCATTGACATCTTGGTTAGCGCGAAACGCGCCTGACTGCCAGAGGAGTGCATCTACGAGTGTGGTCTTGCCATGATCGACGTGCGCGATAATCGCGACGTTACGCAGGTTTTCGCGCGCGGGCATTGTGTCCTTCCGGGGGTGGCCTACACGCCAGGGGCGGCGCGGGCATCGGGAGAGGTTACCCGCTTAAGGCGTTCAGGCTATTAGCGCAGCCTCAATTGCTGAGATAATTGCCTCATCCTCAGGCTGAATCTGCGGCGAAAAACGCCCAATTACCGATCCATCACGCCCGATTAGGAACTTCTCAAAGTTCCAGCGGATGTCTCCGGAGTGGCCATCAGAGTCGGCTAATGGGGTCAACGCCTCATAGAGAGCATGCCTACCTTCGCCATTGACCTCAATCTTCTCTGTCAGTGGAAAATCAACCCCATAGTTTGTGGCACAGAAGGTTGCGATCTCCTCATGACTCCCAGGCTCCTGGCCCATGAACTGGTTGCAGGGAACCCCAAGCACAACTAGCCCCTTCTCGAGGTAGGTGTCATGGAGGCGCACCAAGCCCTCATATTGAGGGGTGAGGCCGCACTGCGACGCCACATTGACCACAAGGGTGACTTTTGAATCCGTCAGGCCTAGTGCACCTTGGGTTCCATCGATTAGTGCAAGGTCGATCTCGGCAATTGTCATTACATCTCCGGAGTTTTAACTAGTAGGCAGATAGTTGCTTTTAAATTCTTGAACGATTCTCAGTCTAGGCACTTTTACCCTCTTTTTTCTAGCGCAGCGATCAAAACATAGGGCTTACGCGTCATTCCCTTGGAGCGCCTCAAGGCACAAGGCCCCCGAAGACGATGGGTTGAGTAATTAGAGACAGATCAGCAAGCAGTTCACCGAACTGCTGCATCAACTTGGAGGTCGGGAATGCGATTTGCCGGAAATGGATCCCGGCGACTCGCCCTCATTGCGGGGGCAGCCGCTATTGCAACAGCGTCAGTCGGTATCGGACCGATTATGCAGGCAAGTGCCGCCACCATCTGCACCACCGAGACTGCACCGGCATGGAGCGCTAAGCCACGAATCCCATCGACCACCTGCGGCGGGGCAGGTATCTCTGCCACGACAACTACCACTAGACCGCTCCCAACGCGCCCACCGGCAGTTGGTGTAAATGGAGTCTTTACGGTTCCGAGCAGCATCGACGCTACAGGTGTCACTGAGGTCTCGACCGCTCTCCAGGAGTGGGTTGCCTCGATCCCAGCAGCGAGTTCCGCAAAACCAATGACGATTCGATTCGCCAAGGCTGGAACCTACTGGTCCGATTACACCCTCCTGCTTCGAAAGCGATCCGGGAACGTGACGGGTGGGATCGTCGGCAATATGTGGCTAAACCTCCCATCATTCGATGCATCTAACGTCACGCTTGACCTAAACGGTTCAACCATTGTTCAGCGCACAGTTCAACCGTGGCGCTGGGGAAGCGGTGAAGTACTCGATGCCCGGAAGCGCTGGGGAAACCCAATGATCTTCACCTCCGGCGCAACCAACGTGCGCATAACTAATGGATTTCTTGTTGGCTCTGCGACGGGCGGACGCTACGACCCCAACCGCGAAGACTGGATGGGGATTCTCATTGGCGGAGACAACGACGATGATATTGGGCAGAATATGAAGGTTGATCACCTCGGCATCCGCAATGTCTGGGGAGACTTCATCTATCTCGCTAGCCAAACATCACGAGGAAAACTCCTCAAGGACGTAACCATTGAAGACAACACCATGGCTAATGCTGGACGCCAGGGGATCGTCATTCACGGAGGCAACAACCTCCTCATTCAGCGCAACAACTTTACCAATGTGAAGCGATACCTATTTGACTCCGAGCCAGCAACAGTCCACGGCTGGAAGGATGTCAAGATCACAGCCAACACTGGGGAATCAGGCAACCTCGGGTACTTCCAGTTCACCGGGAACAAGACGAGCGAGGCCTCTGGGCTCTCGATCACGAATAACACAATCAAGGCTGGGCACCTCGAGATGGAGATCGGCAACGGGTCGGATGCGCTGAGGACCGGGGCAACTATCACCGGGAACCGCAGCCTCGACCCCACTGAGTTTCGACGCAGCAATCTGCACCGATCGCTCATCACGATCTCGAGATGGTCGTCGGTAAATATCTCAGGCAACTCAGATCGAGTCGTCGCTAACTCTCAGCCGTTCGCGCTGGATACAGACCGGTCCAACGCAACAGTCGGGGTCAACAACTGGAGCGGGCGCTAACGCCGAGGCCCAGAGGGCTCTAAAGAGAATTGAAGGGTAGCGAGCACGGCTATAGGCCGAAAGTTCGCTACCCTTCGCTCTGACCAGCGGCCCTAACCACTCGGGCCAGCCAAACTTGTGAGCCCGGAGGCATGCGAATGTATAAGTCAATCGTTGTAGGAACCAACGGCACAGATAAGGATCTTGCAGTCGTTGGCCACGCCGCAGGGCTAGCAAAGATCTCCGGAGCGACACTCCACATCGCTCACGGATTCAAGCCCGTAACCTCGATAGCTGCCGGTATCGCTGACAGCGCCCCAGGTGCTGCATCTATCGATTTCGAGGCGCTTGACGAGGCCATTGAAGCTGAGAACGAGACAGCAATCGCATCGGCTCGCGCTATCGCCTCGGAGGCTGGGGTCCCAGTAACAGAGCACTCTCTCGGTGGCGAGCCAGCCGATGTTCTTATGGAGCTCGCGAGGGATTTAAGCGCTGATCTAATCGTCGTCGGCAATCACGGAATGCACACTAAGAAGCGGTTCTTCCAGGGAAGCGTCGCAAACAGAGTTGTACATCACGCAGCATGTTCAGTGCTCGTGGTTGATGTAGAGACCCACGG
>JBAXPT010000023.1:0-16228 GCA_037132095.1 Actinomycetes bacterium | reverse complement strand
GCGAAGGATGCATCACGAAGACGCTGATACTCGACATCAGTAAGTGTCTGCGCCGGAGCAACTGTGATTGAGTCACCCGTGTGCACGCCCATTGGATCGAAGTTCTCGATTGAGCAGACCACTACCACGTTGTCTGCATGGTCGCGCATTACCTCTAATTCGTACTCTTTCCAACCAACAAGAGAGCGCTCGATGAGGATCTCTTTTACAGGGCTTGCCTCAAGGCCACGCTCGGCTGCGGCTCGAAGTTCGTCGACGGTTCTCGCCATTCCTGTTCCGCTACCGCCGAGAATAAAGGAGGGGCGCACAATGATGGGGAGCCCAACCTCTAATCCAACCTCGACGGCCTGCTCCACTGTGTAGGCAAGGCCAGATTTGGCGCTAGCAATGCCAATCTCGTTCATTGCTTCTTTGAATTTTGAGCGGTCCTCCGCAGTGTGGATTGCCTCTGCGCTTGCTCCGATCATCTCGACGCCATACTGAGCAAAGACGCCCGACTCTTCAAGCTCAATAGCAAGGTTGAGCGCTGTCTGGCCTCCGAGAGTGGGCAGTACTGCATCTGGGAGTTCTTTAGCGATGATTCGCGTAAGGCTCTCTACGTCTAAAGGCTCGACATAGGTTGCGTCTGCAAACTCGGGGTCAGTCATAATCGTCGCCGGGTTGGAGTTCACTAACACAACGCGATATCCCTCATCGCGAAGCACTCGACAGGCCTGCGTACCGGAGTAGTCAAACTCGCATGCCTGCCCAATCACAATCGGCCCACTACCGATAATGAGAATCGACTTAATGTCGTCGCGGCGTGGCATATCAGCGAACCTCTGTCATTAGCGTGGTGAACTCTTCGAATAGGTAGGACGACTCGTGAGGCCCTGGGCCAGCCTCGGGATGATGCTGAACCGAGAAGACCGGTGCATCTGTAAGGCGCAGACCCTCTACAACTCCATCGTTGAGATTGACATGCGTAATTTTTACGCTGCGCTCCATCTCCCCAGGGTCAACTGCGTAGTTGTGGTTCTGACTTGTAATCTCGACTCGGCCGGTTACTTCATTCCGCACTGGATGGTTGCCACCATGGTGACCAAACGGCAACTTATAAGTCTGCGCGCCTAGTGCCAACCCAAGTATCTGGTGACCAAGGCAGATTCCAAATAACGGGATCCCTGACTCAACTAACGCAAGCGCATTCGCCGCTGCACCAACAACCGCCGAAGGGTCCCCAGGACCATTCGAGAGGAATATGCCGTCCGGGTTCCGACCGATTACCTCAGAGGCTGGGGTCGATGCAGGTACTACCTCAACCCTGCACCCTGAGCCAGCGAGGTGACGAAGAATTGTGCGCTTGATCCCGAAGTCGTAAGCAACGACAGTAAACGGAGCATCGTCGTCGCCATAAATGTACGACGCCTTTGTGGTGACCGTCGCCGCTAGATCGATACCGTCCGTACCAGTTGCAGAAGACGCGAGGGCACGCACCTCGGATTCATCTGTACCGAATGCTCCTGGGACGGCCCCTGCACTACGCAGATGGCGAGTCAATCGGCGTGTGTCTATTCCGGTAATGCCTGGAACCCCATGCCGAATAAGAAAGTCGTTTAAGGACTCCTCTGATCGCCAGTTGCTCGGCCTTAAGGCAACATCGCGAGTGATGATTCCGCTGAGGAACGGGTGGGCACTCTCATCATCGCCGGAGTTGGTTCCATAGTTACCAATATGGGGATATGTAAAGGCAACAACCTGCCCAGCGTAAGAAGGATCAGTGATGATTTCCTGGTACCCACTTAGTGAAGTATTAAAGACGAGCTCTCCAGTAGCGGCAGACGATCGAGCGCCGAACGCCTCTCCCTCAAACTCGGTCCCATCCGCCAAGATAAGAATTGCAGGCTCCAAGATTCCTTCTCGTTTCTCTGGCATCAGTCGGTCCACATTCTCGCCTTTCATATTCGATTCCGTCTGCGAACCGTTTGGGTTACTCATCGCGTCGCTGCGCTATCTACAACAACGGCCTCGCCCCGCAGAATCGTGTGGCGCGCTCGCCCAGTAAGAGTGCGCCCGGCGTAGGGGGTATTGCGAGACTTACTCGCTAAACGACCCGGGTTGACAACCCATTCTTCGTCTGGATCAAACACGCAGATGTTCGCGACACGCCCTTCGGCTAGCGGTGCACCATGTCGATCCGAGATCCCAGCAATAGATGCTGGGTTACTTGAGAGCACTGCGAATGCCTCCGCTAGTGACAGAACCCCACTCTTAACTAACTCTGTGACCGTTAATGCAGCGGCGGTCTCAAGCCCGAGCATCCCCGGTGGCGCCTCTTCGAATGGGCGTTCTTTTGACTCGGGGGTGTGGGGCGCATGGTCAGTTGCAATCGCATCGATTGTGCCGTCGCTAAGGCCTACTCGCACCGCTGCAACATCTGACGCTCCCCTAAGCGGCGGGTGCACCTTGAACGCTGGATCGAAACCAGCGCATGCCTCATCGGTGAGAGTGAAGTGGTGCGGCGCGACTTCACACGTAACGCGCACGCCGTCGCCCTTAGCGCGACGCACCAAATCAACTGCAGCCGCAGTTGAGAGGTGCAGGAAGTGGATGCGGGCTCCGGTAAGTGCTGCCAAGCGAATATCTCTAGCGACGATGATCGCCTCGGCCTCGCCAGGGCGACCCGGTATACCGAGTCGACTAGACCACTCCCCCTCGTGCATGGAGCCACCGGAGCACATGGAGTCATCCTCCGCGTGCTGCGCGATGACGGAGCCCTCGAGCCCAAGTGAGTACTCAAGCGCACGCCTCATCAGCCCTGCGGACATTACGCAGGAGCCATCGTCAGTAAATATCCGCACACCGAGAGCGTGCATCTCACCCATCGGAGCGAGAGCAACGCCATCGCGTCCGATGGTGATGCACCCCGAGGAGATCACCTCGCAGATGGCATCTGCACCTATTGCTTGAACTGCGCGCACCAGAATCGGGTCGTCTAGCGGCGGGCGCGTATTAGGCATTGCGACTACTGCCGTATAACCACCTAGGGCTGCGGCTCGCGCCCCGGTCTCTATGGTCTCAGCGTCCTCGTCCCCTGGCTCTCTTAGGTGAACATGCAAGTCAACGAAGCCCGGGGTCAGCACTGCGCCCTCTGCGTCTAAAACGCGCGAGGCGGTGAGCCCGGCGCCAATCTGAGCAATTACCCCGTCACGAACCAATAAATCTGCCGCACGGAGGACACCTGCCTCAAGTATCTGCCCGCCCTTAATTACGAACTCAGACAACGTCGTCTCCTGATCCAAGAATCTTCCAAAGCACTGCCATGCGAACTGCGACACCGTTAGTGACCTGTTCGTCTATTACTGATGATGCGCCATCTGCCACAGCCCCAGCGATCTCAACTCCGCGGTTCATCGGCCCTGGGTGCATCACTAGAGCATCTGGGCGCATTCTCGCTGCGCGCTCGAGAGTAAGCCCATAGCGCTTTGTGAACTCTCTAAGACTCGGGAACCGGCTCTGCGCATCGCGCTCATGCTGAACTCGAAGGGTCATAACAACATCGAGCTCTGGGAGTACCGAATCAAGGTCAAGTGACGCAGTTGCTCCCCAACTCTCTACTGACTCTGGTAGGAGCGTTGGCGGGGCAACAAGCGTTACGTGAGCTCCGAGAGCCGTCAAGAGTTTTGCGTCGCTACGAGCAACACGCGAGTTGCGCACATCGCCGATGATCCCGACCTTGAGGCCTGCGAGATCTCGGCCCCTGTGCTGAGTGATGGTAAATACGTCGAGTAGAGCCTGTGTTGGATGTTCGTGGCGACCATCACCTGCGTTGATGATGCTCGCGTCGATCCATTCGGTAACGCGTTGGGGCGCACCGGCGGAGGAATGGCGGATAACTACTGCATCTATCCCCATTGCAGAGATCGTGCCGACAGTGTCCCGAAGCCCCTCACCCTTCTTAACTGAGGAGGTCGCGACGCTAAAGGTCATGACGTCTGCGGACATTCGCTTAGCTGCAGTCTCGAAGGAGAGGCGCGTGCGTGTTGAATCCTCAAAGAAGAGCGAGACGATGGTCTTACCGCGAAGGGCGGGAACCTTTGGAATATCGCGCTTCGTAACTGCAAGGAATGATGCAGCTAGATCGAGTACATCCTCGACGTCTCCTCTAGAGAGGTCATCTACTGAGAGCAGGTGCTTCACGCGTCATCCCCTGGCAACTCGGCAGGCCCCCAGAGTTCGATGGTGTCTTCATCTACATCATCGGTCTCTAGGAGTCGAACGCGTACGTCCTCGGCTAGGCGGGTAGGGAGATTCCTTCCTACATAATCAGCGCGAATCGGGAGTTCTCTGCCGCCCCTATCGACAAGTACCGCCAACTGAACGCAGCGGGGCCTCCCCAACTCGGTAAGAGCATCTAGGGCTGCACGGATGGTACGGCCGGTGAAGAGAACATCATCGACGAGTACTACAACCCGCCCTGTTATATCTACCGGAACTTGAGTAGGCCCTGCAGGATGGACGGGGCGCATTCCAATATCGTCGCGATAGAAGGTTGCATCGAGAGTGCCTACAGGCACCTCAATCCCTTCAAAGGATTTGATGGCGGTTGCGAGTCGCTCGGCGATTGCCGGACCGCGGGAGTGCATCCCGACCAATACAACATCCGCTGCGCCCTTATTACGCTCGACTATCTCGTGAGCGATTCGGGTATGCGCTCTGCGAAGATCATCGGCTGAGAATACGCGAGTACGCAGGACGTCTGGGCCCCCGACACCTTGCAGAGTCTCGAGAGTAGCGGGCATAGAAAAACCCCCTGATGAGGGGGTTTGATCACTAACTGAGGATGCTTCGCTTGGGGCGATATGCGCGTTCGCTAGATTTTTCTCTTGCGGGCTCTCGGCCATTTAGATCCTCATTTGATGCGTCTCCGTTGAGATCTCTCTGGATCCCTGTGACGGTGTTATTACTTTAGCAGCAGTTCGCACCTAAGCAAAACTCGCTCTTCTAGATCAACTGTCTAGATCAACTGTCTAGATCAACTGGGCTCTAAATCGTCAGACGATCGATGAGCTCCTCTTGGAGGTAGGTCATCCACGTGTAGAAGGCCCTATCCCCTTGGCCAACACCGACTATCTCGCTATGGCCTGAATCGCCCTCCGAGTCGCTGACACCAATGCGAGTCCCCAGAGTGAGCCTCAGATCGTTGATGACTCCGATCCAGCGCCCCGCTGCATCAACGTCGAGCGAGACCTCTACCCCTCGACGCGAGTGCTTTCCGGAGTCAATCTCTCCTATGAACGCAGTTATGGCGTTAGCACGAATTTGGGCCATGTCGCTCTGGACCGTGGCTTGAAATGCAAACTCTGCGGCGTCCTCAGTTGGGTCGAGATACGCGCGAGGGAACAACCTTGATCGCACTGCCTCATCCCCAGCGGCTGGGAACGGCGAATCAACTACCGCGAGAGTTGAGCGAGCGAGATCAATAAGGGCCTCGGCCTCGGGGGCAGAGAGGGTCAGGAGTAGCGGATCGTCTCCATGCTCAAATCGATAGTCACTCACGAGTCACTCATGAGTCGGCTCATGAGTCACGCTGCGTAGTTGCCCAGAGGCCATGAGCATGGAGCTGCGCTACGTAGTGCTCAGCCTGCTCGCGTCTCCCGGAGATAACGACTGAGCGACCATCGTTATGAACCTCAAGCATCAGTTGCGTTGCCTTCTCATGCGAGTAGCCAAAGAGTTTCTGGAAGATCAGAACAACGTACGACATCAGATTGACCGGATCGTTCCAGACAACCACATTCCATGGTCGATCCAGATCAACCGAGGTATCAGAGATCGGCTCTTGGATCTCCACGGGGAGAGCCGAGTTCACGACGCGCGCACCTCTGATGCGACACGCGCTAGCAAGCCATTTACAAAGCGACCGGAGTCCTTTGTTGAGTACTGCTTAGCAAGATCCACAGCCTCGCTAATCGCGACCGCTGTAGGGACCTCCTCCGCAAAGAGGAGTTCGTAGGCAGCGATTCGAAGTATGCAGCGATCAATCACAGGCATTCGTTCAAGGCTCCAGTTCTGCGAGAACTCTGTGAGGTACTTATCAATCGCCTCACGATTCTCATATACGCCCTCAAATAGCTGCAGCGCATACTCGTCTGGCTTGGTTGGGAGACCCTCGAGAATCCCAAGTGGCTCAACCTCACGAACCTCTGATTCATAGCAGAGCCCAAGTGCTCGCTCTCTGGACTCACGACGTGGCGCCACTTCTATTACTAAGCGCGCGTCAGGTATTCGCCGGAGCGGGTATCGACCTTGATGGTCTCGCCCACCTCAACGAAGAGGGGAACCTGAACCACAAGGCCGGTCTCGCATGTCGCTGCTTTTCTTGCTCCAGAGACGCGGTCTCCCTGAAGACCCGGCTCGGTCTCGGTGATTAGCAACTCAACCGATGCAGCGAGCTCAACACCTAGTACTTCGTCGAGGTATGTAGGGAGTACGGCAGAGTCTCCCTCTTTTAGGTAGTTAACCGATTCGCCGAGTGCCGATGGGCTGACATGAACCTGGTCGTAGGTCTCCGTATCCATGAAGACATAATCTGCGCCCTCGCGATAGAGAAACTGCATCTCGCGCTTATCGATAATAGCGAGAGGCACCTTCTCATCAGCGCGGAAAGTCTTGTCTACAACAGAACCGGTTCGATAGTTCTTAAGTTTTGTTCGAACAAAGGCACCGCCCTTACCTGGCTTGACGTGCTGAAACTCCACAACGGTGACAAGCCCATCGGGGAGATTGAGGGCCATTCCGTTCTTGAGGTCGTTTGTTGAGATGCTCAATGTGGCCCTTATCGATTAGACGACTAGTTGTTTTGGAAATGCAGTTAGCGGATCGCATCCGCCCTCGGTAACGAAGACTGTGTCCTCAAGGCGCACCCCACCGATACCGGGGATGTAAACGCCAGGCTCAACAGTTACGACGTGACCGGCAACCAAAGTAGCACTAGAGGCCTGTGAGACCCGTGGGTCCTCGTGTATCTCTACTCCGACTCCATGACCGGTTCCGTGTGCGAATGCCTCTCCCCAGCCAGCGGCGACGATGATGTCCCGGCAGACTCGGTCCACCTCTCGAGCAGCAACACCGGCTTTTACAGAGTCTCGGCCGGCGACCTGGCTCTCATAGACGACCTCCCACATGTGGCGTGCCTCTGGAGTTGGCTCCCCCACACTCACGGTTCGGGTCATGTCCGAGCAATACCCATCGACGATGCATCCAAAATCTATGACCACTAACTCTCCATGCTCAATTACACGATTGCTTGGTCGAGCATGCGGCTTGGCACCGTTTGGCCCTGAGGCAACAATCGGGTCGAATGAGTTCCCATCAGCACCTCGCTCGCGCATCGCTACCTCGAGAGCGAGCGCAAAGGATCGCTCTGTGATGCCAGAACCAAGGATCGGAAGTAGTGAACCAAGCGCATCGTCGGCTATTGAGCAAGCCGATCTAATGCGCTCAACCTCGGATGACTCTTTGATCATCCGTAGGTCTTCGATAATAGGAGCACCCGGCAGAACCTCAACCTGGGGGAACCAGTTGTCAGCGAAGTCGCGAGCCTGCTGCCATGTAACGCCACCAGCCTCTAGCAGCAGGCGACGGATCCCGGTGCGCACTACCACCCTTTGAAGAGATTCGCGCTGCTCACCAGCGGATACTCCAATCGAGATCTCAATATCTGCCTCGGCGGCGCTGAGCTGCTCGCGCGCCTGCTCGCGATACCTTCCATCAGTTACGAAAAGTGCATCGTCTGGCGCAATTAGCAGCATCGCAGCTGAACCGGTAAAGCCGGTGAGGTAGCGAATATTTGGAAGGCGAGTAACGAGGATCGCCTCACCTTCGCTCTCAAGCAAAGCGGCGCGCAGCCGCGCTATTCGAGCGCCCACGGTTACCTTGCTTAGCCCTGTTGTCACTCTGCACCACCAATCATTCCGACCGCGGCATCAACAGCGAGGCGATAACCGCCTCTACCAAATCCCGCGACCGTGCCTGTGACATATGGGGCCACCACAGAGGTACGCCTCCACTCTTCACGTGAACTCGGGTTAGAGATGTGAAGCTCAACCTTTACTCCATCGAATGAAGCGAGCGCATCAGCGATAGCGAAAGAAGTATGCGTAAACGCCCCTGGATTGATCACGATCGCAGCACATCGACCTCGAGCCTGCTGAATAGCCTCGATCAATGCGCCCTCATGGTTTGACTGCATATCCTCGAGTTCGTGCCCTGCAGCCTCGGCGGCTTGGCGTGCATCGCTTACACACTCGAGGAGCGTGTCGCTGCCATAGATCTCAGGCTCGCGGGTTCCGAGCATGTTTAGGTTTGGTCCAGAGATGAGGAGGATTATCGCCATAGGGATTTAGCCTCCCACGCCAACGCAGCGAAATGCGTAAGCCAGAGCATCAGTTGGTGGATCCTCCACCAACTGAAGGCCATCTTTCCCGGGCAGAACAAATGTGAGGCCGCCCGATGCCTTCTTGTCCCTGCGCATTATTGCGAGGAGATCCTCAGCGTTTACCTCAGAGCCCCCTGGTACCTCAAGGGGCAGCCCGAGAGAGGACGTTACAGAGCAGTAGCGCTTCGCAGTCTCGGCTGAGATCCTCCCCGAAGCCTCGGCGAGCTCCACGGCGAAGATGAGGCCAATCGAGACCGCCTCCCCGTGGGTGAGTTCGTAACCACCGCGCGTCTCAAGTGCATGCGCAAGCGTGTGCCCAAGATTCAATGTTGCGCGAATGCCTGTGCGCTCATATGGATCGGCGGCGACAACCTGCGCCTTAATTTCACAGCACATCGCAACCAGATCTGCAAGCACTACAGGATCGCGCGCTAATACAAGGTCGGTGCTGTTATTAAGTAGTTCAATTAGACCTGTGCCACTGCCCCCGAAATCAGAGATCAAAGCATATTTGGCGATCTCGCCGAGTCCACTCCGATACTCGCGAGGAGAGAGCGATGCGAGGGTATCCGTATCTACAGCAACTGCAATAGGCTGATGAAAGGCTCCAACAAGGTTCTTGCCTTCTGGAATATTTACCGCTGTTTTACCGCCGATAGCGGCATCAACCTGTGCAAGCAACGAGGTAGGGACCTGCAGAACATCTATGCCCCGGTAGTAAACTGAGGCTGCGAATCCTGCAGTGTCACCGACTACGCCTCCACCTAGAGCGACCACAACATCGCCTCGAAGGAGGCCAAACTCCGCGAAGTTCCTACAGAGCCCCTCAACGGTAGAGAGCGACTTGGATTCCTCTCCGTCGCCGATAAGAAAAACTTCAGAGTTAGCCAATCCGGACCTAATTGAATCTAGGTATAGGTCAGCGATGGCGCCTTGAGAGACAATCGCCACGCGACGGCGCTCACTAAGCATCTCGGGTACAAGATCTAGAGCGCCAGCGCCTATGTGGATGTCGTAGGCAGGCTCTAATGCGACGCCTACTCTGTGGATCGTCATCGGTTCTGCACCATCATTCCTTAAAACCTTTACTAATAGCCTTAATTATTAGGTCAGCAACCGCTGAGACCCCAAGCCCCGCAGTGTCTATGCGCACATCCGCCATTGCTTCGTATGCCCCATAACGTACCTCTGCGAGTGCCTGGAGGGTTGCGACTGGATCGCCCTCTGCAAGCAAGGGGCGCGCTCCGCTCTTTCGAGTTGCCCTCTCCGCTAGTTCGACTATCGGCGCGTCTAACCAGACGACATACCCTGATTCGCGAAGAGCTTCTTGGTTGACCGGGTCAATCGCTACCCCACCGCCGCAGGAGATCACGAGGGGCACCTCTGAAGCGGATGCCGCTGATACCGCTATGCGCTCTAGTTCACGAAATTCGTTCTCTCCAAGAGTGGCAAAAATGCGAGCCACGGATATTCCCGCAGCCTCTTCAACCATGTGATCCGTATCAACAAATTTGCGCTCTAGGCGCTTTGCACATAAAGCGCCGGCGCTTGACTTACCTGCACCCATTAGGCCTACGAGTACCAAATGGCGCTCAAAGGATTCCTTGGACACCTAAATACTCCCGGGTTACTTAAGTGATGCGATGTAGGAGTCGTGATTTCTGCGGAGCTCGAGGAGTGAGTCTCCACCAAATTTTCTCCCGACCTCCGATGCTAGGACGAGAGCGGTCATTGTCTCTGCGACTACACCCGCTGCAGGAACTGCGGTTACATCGGTGCGCTCTTTAAACGAGACAGTCTCTTCCTTGGTCTCAGTATCTACAGTCTTGAGGATCGGCTTGTTAAGAGAGGCAAGCGGCTTCATCGCAACACGCGCCACCAGGAGGTCTCCGGTCGTCATGCCACCCTCGGTACCTCCAGCGCGATGGGAACCGCGGTGGTAACCGGCGGCCTCATCCCAGAGAATCTCGTCATGCGCCTCGCTACCGCGACGCGCAGCAATCGCCCATCCATCACCAATCTCAACGGCTTTCATAGCTTGAATACTCGTTAATGCTTGAGCGAGGAGCCCGTCGATCTTGCGATCCCAATGCACATGGGATCCGAGACCAGGAGTTACTCCGAAACCGAGGACCTCAACTATGCCTCCGAGGGAATCTCCGGCCTTAGAGGCTCCCTCGACCGCTGCGATCATTGCTGCCTCGCTTGATTTATCGAAGCAGCGCACCGGCGATGCGTCGATGGTCTCAAGATCCTCTGGCCCAGGGGTAGCAGCCCCGTCGCTGACAGTTGCCTCCCCCATGCGAACAACGTGGCTGATCACTGTCGTACCGATTTCACGGAGCAATGCTTTCGCTATCGCACCTGCAGCTACTCGCGCAGCGGTCTCGCGAGCGCTTGCACGCTCCAACACATTTCGAGCATCAGTAAATCCGTATTTCTGCATTCCGATTAGGTCGGCATGCCCGGGGCGAGGCTGGGTTAGCGGCTTGGCAGTCACGCCTGGCGCCGAACCCATCTCCTCTTCCCATTTAGGCCACTCGGTATTACGAATCAATATTGACAGAGGCGAGCCGAGGGTTGCTCCGTGACGCACGCCGGATAGAAACTCGACCTCATCACGCTCGAAATGCATTCGGGGTCCACGCCCGTAACCCAGCCGTCGTCGGCCAAGCTCGTTGCTTACTTCTTCAATAGTTACCGGAAGCCCGGCTGGTAGCCCTTCGATAACCACGACAAGCGCTGGCCCGTGAGACTCTCCGGCCGTTAAGTACCGCAACACGCGCATGCCTTTCGCTGTGCCTAAAGAGGCTCTTAGTCAATTAAATTTGCTCTGGTGATCTTACCGGCGAGACCCGCCTAACTCAGGCTTGTTTGGCCATGAGAAGGCAACTAACCGCTACTTAATGACTTCTTCGCCCTTGCAGAGCTGGAAAGGCGCATCTCCGTAGAGCAACTGGGCGCAGACTCCTTCGAGACTCACGACCATGTAAGAGGTCGCAAATGTGTCACCGGCTGAGACCGTATAGACGGTTGACCCAACACGAATTGCAGCAACGAGAGTCCCCGCTTGGTCGTATACATCAACGACCGCAACAGCGGTACCAACCGTGGGGGTTGTGGATCCGCCGCCCCCCGTCGAACCCGTTACGCCTGTAACACCCGGCGTAGAGGGGGTCCCATTATCGATTGAGATGACGGGAGCAAAGGGGTCCTTGGTAGCAAAAACATCGAAGGACCCCCCGGGAATATCGGGTGCCGGGACTGTGGTGGTCGTTGTGGACTGAACGGAGCCGAAGTCATTCGTTGGAGCCGGCACATCGCTGCCGCCTCCCCCGCCGGTAAATACTTTGAGGAGCAGGAACACGGCGATAAAACCTGCGCCGATACCGCCGATGACTTTTGCTCGTTTGTTATCGATTGGATTAGCCATGATGCTCCACCTAATTCGCCTAATTCGCCGGGAGTTCTGTGGTCGTGCTCGCTGGCGCTGTTGAGCCAGTAATTCCAGTTGAGCCAGAGACTCCGGTATTTCCCGTGTTGATCGTGGTACCAGTCACACCGGCTGGCGATGCACGCGTAAACATGCGAGCAGTGAGAGTTACTGAGATCGCAGCAGGGTCTGCACCAGGATCATTCGATGCGGACGAAGCCCCCGAGCCCTGACCCGCGAGATTCACTCCATCGACGACGACGATCCTCTCAAGGTCCTCCAAGCGATTGAGGTAATCAACAACAGCGAAGAAACCCCCCTTGACTTGGATAGAGATGGCGATGGTCGTCGGGGCACCGGGCGTTAAACCTACAGAAGGGGGAGATGGAGAGATCGATAGAAAGTCAACGCCAGCGAGTGCAGCAATTTCATTTGCGCTCAGAATAAAGACTGCAAGATCCGGGGTAGCCGGAACAGCGGCATTCAACGTTCTGAGCGATGCCTCAAGCTCAGGTCGATTGCGATTGAGTTCTTTAAGGCGAGCGAGAGTCGCCTCAAGATCAAGACTCCGTCGCTCGGCGGCGGCAGCCTCACTGCGGGCAGTCGATGTTGCACTCTGCTTCGGCGAGTAGAGAAAGACCCACCATAGGAGCAGTACCGCTACCGCTCCCCCTGCGAGCCCCAGTATCGCTCGGCGACTCATCGCTGCCCCCCGAAACGATTAGTCCTATCGGATGTAGCGGCAGAGGTTATGTTCGCTGTGGACGAGTAGGTAACAAGCGAACGAGTTGTTCCAGCCGCCCCATCTTTCGTAGCGCTTGGTACCCACAGCCCTGAGAACGAAGGTATCTCTCCGATGCGCTGGATCCAAGATGCGACAGAGGTGAAGTCGAGTCCCGTTGCAGAGAACGAGGCGGTTCCGATATTGGTAATCACCCCTGCGCTGGGAGTAACAGCGCCGGTGGAGCCCGTTACCCCCGATGTCGTATCAAAGGTTGCAGCGCCTGCCGTTGGGGCCGTCGTTGAGCCTTGAAAGGCGGTTAACCAAGAATCGTTTGGAATTGTTCGCGCAATCTCCTGAAGCATTCGCGACCAGGAGACATCGGTTGCGAGTACCGCTATAGCTTGACGGCTGAGTCCATCAACCAAGGCCTGCTCTGACTGTGCGTCCGAGTATTTCGCCGCCTCAGCCTCTAAGGCAGCGTTTCGAGCCTGAGCCTTGTCGCGAGCAGATTCGGCATTGCTAAGTCGACTACTGGCCAAGAATGTCATGAACCCGAGAATGACTAATAGTGCGGCACCGATTGCTCCAGCGAGAGTCAGTATCCGCTTGCGATCAATCTCGGCGCCCTTGTCAGGGAGGAGATTGATACGTTTCCCGGAGCCCAAAGCGCCGAGAGCGAGCCCGACGGGGACGGGAAGGTAGGGGTCAAGGTCAGGGATGTCGTCTACCGAGAACCCGATCTCTCCAACTGTTATGAGCCTTCGGGGTGAGGCCATTGAGGTAGGGAGTTCAAGCGCATCCGAGACCGCGTCTAGAAGTCCTCTCTGTGATGCCCCTCCACCCGTCAGAGTTACCTGCAGGACAGGGCGCGCATCAGGCTGGCCGCGATAAAAATCAACCGAGCCGCGAATCGCCTCAACGACTGCACGCATCGGGCCCGAGACTGCAGCATCTACTTGGGCTGCAACCGCAGGGTCACTAGAACCATCACGCTTAATCGCCTCAGCGTCCTCGACCGAGAGCCCAAGGGCGCTCTCGATTGCTGCGGTAGCACTTCGCCCTCCTCCCCCGACGATACGCACAAAACGCGGTATCCCGGATTCGTGGATAGCGACAACAGTCGTGCCTGCTCCAACGCTGGCTATCGCCTCTGCTGCGGGGCCGTTGGTACCAACTCTGCGGCCGAGTGCGCGCACCAGGGCAAGCGGAACAAGATCTACCGCCGATACTCGCACACCTGCAGCGCGCACTGCTTCAACGAGCGCATTGACTGTGTCCCGATGGGCCGCAGCGAATAGCACACGCTGCATAGGCTCTGCATCGGGGTCGGCATCCTCTGATTTCTCGATCTGCTCTAGTACCTGAAAATCGAATGCCGCTTCATCGATCGGAATCGGAATTAGGTCACCCGCCTGAAAGCGCAGGGCTCCAGCGAGGTCTGTATCCGACATAACAGGCATGTCGATTGTTCTAACGATCACGCGCGGACTTGCTATGCCTACGCGTACTTCGCCTTTGCCGAGGCCGAGTTCGCTCCAGAGTCGAGCGACTGCCTTAGTAACTGCAGCCGAGTCAACAATCTCTCCCTCGCGCACCGCTTCGTAAGGAAGCGCCACCTGCCCGAAGGCAACAACGCGAGGCGGATCATCGAGTTCAACCTCTGCGACTCTTACCGCATGGGTTCCAATATCGAGACCGATTACTCTGCGGGCCATGCGCCCCCCTCTTGGCTCGGGGTGACCATGCGCGACTCAAGATAATTATTGAGGTCCGCGAGGCGAATTCGTAGGTGCTTTCCGACCCTAATGGCTGGGATCTCGCCCGACTTCACAAGGCGGTAGACCGTCATGGTTGAGACGCGCATGGCGCCCGCAACCTCCAAGGGAGTAAGCAACTCGATTTTAGTAACACTCGCCACAAAAGACTCCACTCGTTAACCTGCGCAACATTAGACCTTTTAAACCTCAATAGGCAACTGAGTGCCCATACATCTTGAGGCCCATACATCTTGAAGCCCATACATCTTGGCTAGAGCGTGGATCGGCAGAACCGCAGTCGAATCTTGACGGGCCGAAAGCCCCAAATATGGCTACTACTGGGCGAGAAGGCGCAGTATCGGTGGCCCTATTAGAAGTGCGCTCACCGTACCTAGTGCCATAAAAGGCCCAAAAGGAACGTGGTCTTTGCGAGTCTTGACCTTGGTGGCGATTAGCGCGATACCGACCACCGATCCGAGTAGGAAGGCCATGAATATTCCCAAGAAGGCGGTAGCAGGCGAGACCCAGCCGAGAGCTACCCCAAGTACAAAGGAGAACTTCACATCACCGAACCCCATACCCCGGGGCGAGATCAGGTGGAGCAGGAGAAATACAGCAAAGACACCGAGACCGCATAGGAGCGCCCGCCGGAAATCGCCTAGTCCCCCATCCAGCACGCCAGCCACTCCAAAAAGCAACGTCACTGCGATTGTTAGCGGGTAGACGATTCGGTTCGGCAGCAGAAACGTATCGAGATCAATTAGTGAGAGCACAACGAGACCTGCGGCCAATACAAGGTACGCAGGCAAGGCCCACGACCCTGCAAACCTCCAAGCGAGTAGCCCCCAAAGGATTGCGGTTCCCGCCTCTACCAATGGATAGCGCGCCGAGATCTTGGTCTTGCAGTTACGGCACTTACCCCTAAGGATTAGCCATGAGAGGACCGGGATGTTGTCGTAGGGGCGAATTAGTTGCTCGCATCCGGGGCATCGCGACGGTGGACTGACTATCGACTCATGGCGAGGGACGCGCCAGATCACGACGTTGAGAAACGAACCTATCAAGAGCCCTAACAAGGCAGAGATGGCGATCACAAAACCAGTCACGATTCTTAACCTAGGGCTTAATGCGCAGCATTACGCGCTCTTGAGAGAAGACATCCCTAGCTCTGCTGTCCACTACCAGGACTCGGACCATCCGCCATTTAGATCAACTGCATCTGCTCTGCAGTTGGGAGACGCATCTGTTCGAAATCCTGTGGGAGCGTCGGCTCTGTCAAGAATCGCAAAACAAGTACCAGAGGCAGATCGAGTGACCGCCACGAAGAAGTCAATGCCTCCATAGTTCCCAAAGTTGACCGAGGCCTCGCTTCGAGTTGCATCGGCATCGAACCCAGCCGCAATAAACCGAACCGAGCCTTCTGCAGCGAAGAGTCTGCCCGTGGACAAATTGGCGTAACCATCATCGGCGCCGACGGAGGCACGCGCAGCTAGCAGAGCGGTATGCAGAACAGTCTCGGCACGACGATCCGATGCGGGTTTGGTTGCGCCGAGAAAAGTTGGGAGTGCAACTGCAAGCAGCACACCAAGAATCATCACAACGACCATTAGCTCAACGAGGCTAAATCCACTCTCACGATTATCGCCTCGTCTCAGCGCCCCTAATTGCTGCTCACTCAATTGAGTATTGCTTCTCTGATTAGTCATATCGCCTTCTCTCTCTAGGCTCTATAGCGAATCCCCCCAAGAGATTGCTTTGTTGCTTGTTCCCAGAGTCGACGAAGGGCCCGAGGCTTTCGCCCCAGGCCCTCTACGCCGTACTACCGGATATTCCTTGCTACCTAGCCTCTTACCACTGGTCGGACCATGTGACACCGGTACCTGAACCGGTAGTGG
>JBAXPT010000022.1:0-16307 GCA_037132095.1 Actinomycetes bacterium | reverse complement strand
CCCTTGCCCTAATCCCAGATGCGACGGCATAAAGGACCCGTCCGCGTGTAGTTGCGGAGGTCCGCGGCCATGCTCCGCTAAACGCTTTGGTGGCTGCGCTCAATGCGAGTTCGAGATCAGAGGTGCCTGCCTGCGATACCTCTGCGAGTTCTCTCCCGGTAGCTGGATTAATTACCGTGAAGGTGGCCCTATCTATCGAAGCCCTCCGCTCGCCTGCAATAAATAGATTCTCAGTCATATCGCAACCGTACCGTGGTGAGGGTAGAAGAGGCGATTGAGGGTGCCTGCGTAATGATTTTTACCAGGAGCGAACCCGAGTGACCCTTGAGTTGTGCGATTGTTTACCGATGCAGGTTCTAAGAAATCAAGACTCTCGGGGGCCTCGCTCTTATCGCTCCTTTAGAACTATCAAGCAAACTCGATCAAGTATCTGGACGAGTGCACTACTCGTCTTCGCTCTCGTTGTTTCAGGATGCAGCGCAAGTAGCGGAGCAGGCTCGGCCTCCAGCCCCTCTAAACCCAGCCCCTCTACCCCCAACGCGTCAAAGATCTCGTGGCGCAGATGCTCTCGTGGCGAGTGTGGCTCTATGAAGGTTGGCCTACGCGCATCAGATAATCCTCTAGCAAAGGGCGCGAAGGTAATCGACCTTGCTCTCTTTCGTGTACGCGCAACTGAGACCTCTAAGAGAATAGGTGTCTTACTGATCAATCCTGGCGGCCCTGGGGGTTCCGGTTTCGATGCGGCACGATCGCTCTCGGATGCCCTTCCCTCTGCAATTACAACTCGCTTCGACATCGTCGGATGGGACCCGCGCGGTACCGGTAGATCTACGCATGTGCAGTGTGGGCGTCGCCTCGATTACCTCTTTAATTCTGATACAGCGCCTGATAGCGATTCGGAGAGGAGCGAGCTCAAGAGGGTGTCTCAGCGTTTCGCCGATGCGTGTGCTTTGAGGAGTGGAGACCTGCTCAACCACGTCTCTTCATTCGACACCGTTCGAGATATGGAGAGCATTAGAAGGGCGCTCGGCGAGAGCAAGATCAATTACCTGGGTTACTCCTACGGAACCTTTATCGGTGCTCTGTATGCGCGTGAATTCCCGAAGCATGTGCGTTCGATGGTGCTTGACGGTGCTGTAGACCCTGCGGTCTCGCCGGAGGCTTCGTTGATTGAGCAGGCGCAGGGTTTAAGTCGTGCTCTGAGTCTCTTCTTTGATTGGTGCGACATTCAGAAGAAGAGTGATGAGGGTTGCGATTTCGGTGAAGCCCGTGCATCTAGGGCATTTGAATCGCTACGCCTCGCTACTGATTTGAGTCCGGTCACTTATAAGAAGCGAGTCTTCGGTCCAACACAGTTTGATCTTGGTGTGAGTTCGTATCTCTACTCAGGGGAAGGCGGATACGAGATGCTCGCTTCGGCGTTGGAGGACCTTGCACATGGAGATCCGCAGACGCTTCTTGAGTCCTCGGACGCGTATGTGGGGCGCTCGAGCAACGGAACTTATGATGATTCGTGGGCAGCGTTTCTCGCTGTTTCATGCCTTGACGGACCATCCTTGGGCGATGACGCGGCTCTTGCCGGGGTCGCTAAGAGGGCTAAAGCTGCCTCTAGGGATTTTGGTGCCGCGAGCGTTGGGCTCGGTTACCCATGTGCATATTGGCGCTATACGCCGCTCCTCTCTGAGTCGGTACCAATATTGGCCCCCAAAGCTCCCCCTATTGTTGTAATAGGAACACGAGACGACCCCATTACCCCGCTTGTTTGGGCGCAGGGCCTTGCTACAGAACTGAAGTCCGGGCACCTTGTAGTCGCCCCTGGGGCCCAGCACACTTCATACCCCTCACGGGATGGCTGCTTAGACCCGATCATTAATTCGTATTTCGTGCGACTTAGGGTTCCAGCGGAGCAAGCGGCATGCCCCGCTCCTCAAGTCGTTATTGCTAGAGGTTTTCCTGTAATCTGACGGTGCGTCAGATTGGTGATAAGCAACTCAATATTGCACGTCAGGAAAGAGAGCATTTCTCTCCCTGGCTTCGATAAACCGTCTATCTAGGAGGACCTAAATGACTTCGACCGATCAAAGCCCGAAGGACGGGCAGGTCTCCAACTTTCCCCGCATCGTCAGTGTCGATGACCACGTCGTTGAGCCTCCCCACCTCTGGAAGACATGGCTCCCTGCAAAGTTCAAGGAGCGAGGCCCGCGTATTGAGCGACATGGTCTCGCTGGTCTTAAATATTTAGGCGGGACACAGTACGAGTACCAACTCGACGATGACGCTCCCCCCTGCGACATCTGGTTCTATGAAGACGGGATGTTCCCTCACAAGCGTCATGTAGCCGCTGTCGGATTTCCGCGCGACGACATGGGACTCTTGCCTATTACCTACGATGAGATGCGCCCCGGTTGCTACGACCCGAAGGCGCGCGTCGTTGATAACACGATGAACTGGGTTGATGTCTCGCTCTCGTTCCCATCGTTCCCGCGTTTCTGTGGCCAGACGTTTTTAGAGGCCAAGGATCGTGAGCTTGCAGAGGCCTGTGTCTATGCCTATAACGACTGGATGGTTGAGGAGTGGTGTGGAGATAGCGGCGGTGCTCTGGTACCGCTACCGCTTATTCCGCTATGGGATGCAGATCTCGCTGCTGCTGAGGTGCGTAGAAATGCGGCTCGCGGTGCGCGCGCCGTTTGCTTCAGCGAGATTCCGCCTCACCTGGGGCTACCGAGTATTCACTCTGGATACTGGGACCCATTCTTTATTGCATGCCAGGAGACGCAGACCGTGGTCTGCATGCATATCGGTTCGTCCTCCAAGATGCCTTCTACATCCTCGGACGCTCCAGCAGCAGTGCAGGCAACTCTGTCCTTCGGCAACGCGATGTCTTCGATGACCGACTTCTTGTTCTCAGGAGTGCTCGTGCGCTTCCCGGAGCTGAAGCTTGCGTACTCAGAGGGTCAGATTGGTTGGGTTCCCTACATTCTTGAGCGTGCCGATGATGTCTGGAATGAGCACCGTGCATGGGCAGGTGTCAAGGACCTGATCCCAGAGGCGCCTTCGTCCTATTACTACAAGCAGATCTACACCTGTTTCTTCCGCGACCGTCACGGTATCGATTCGCTAGACAAAGTTGGTATCGACAACGTCACATTCGAGACCGATTATCCCCATACAGACTCGACCTGGCCAAATACTCTTGAGGTAGCAATCGACTTGATGGGGCACTTAACCCCCGAGCAGCAGTACAAGATTGTGCGGGGCAACGCAATCAAAATGCTTGGCTTAGACATCGTCTAGCGGTCAATTCTGTTAAAGGCGAGAGTCTTTAATTTAAGCCTGTGGAGGAGTCCGCTTTGGCCTCATTGAGTGTGAATCAAAATGGCAGCAGCGAAGGGCGTTGGGTCGATTTAGAGGGCCCTGCGAATTTTCGCGATCTTGGTGGATTGCCTATCGCCGCTGGCGGTGCAGTCCGCATGGGGGTTCTCTTCCGAAGCGACTCGCTCAAGATGCTCACAGATGGAGACCTTGAGTTCTTGGTGACCACTGTTGGGCTGCGTCGCGTCGTGGATCTTCGATCAGGGCCTGAGATAGAGCGGCACGGGCAATCGGATCTCGAGGCTTGCGGTGTAGAGATCATCCACCAACCAATTGTCGACGAGACGCGTGGCCCTAAATCCAAAGACAACCCTGAAGGCCAGAGGCCTGAGGTTGCGCTTAGAGAAGCCCCGCTCTCACTTGATCTCATCTACCTCTACATGCTCGAGACATTCCCGCAGAGATTCGCTGCTGCGGTTGAGGCGCTATCAGACCCGGAGCGGCAGCCCGTTGTTTTTCACTGTGCAGCGGGCAAAGACCGCACAGGCTTAATTGGTGCACTAGTTCTTGAACTGTGCGGCGTGGCGAGGGATGTAATCATTCACGATTTTCTCCTAACCAATGACCGCATGGCACTGATGATCGAGAGGCATCGGGAATCGGCCGAGGCTTCGGGGAGAGATGCAGAGATAGAGGCTCAAACCCTCTTCCCAACAGAGGAGATTTTGATCAGTCTCTTCACCGAGTTCGATATTCGCCATGGAGGCGCTGAGTCATATCTGCTAGCCGCAGGGATAGACCCCAATGTAATTGCGAGTCTCCGGAGCGCACTCGTCGAGCCGAGTCCGGCTTAATACCCACCGTAGGATGAACTCTTAATGGACCTTAGATACTCAGATGTAGACGAAGCCTTTCGAGCCAGACTCCGTGAATGGCTATCGAATGAGCTACCAAAGATTCCTGTGCAGCCCGCTCGTGATGACTGGAGCGCTCGCCGTGGATGGGATACAGATTGGCAGCGACGTTTATTTGATGCGGGTTACGCGGGGATAAATTGGCCAAAGGAGTTCGGCGGTCAAGGTGCGACACCTAGCCAGCACTTAGTTTTTCTTGAAGAGACAACGCGTGCGCGTGCTCCGTATGTTGGGGTCAACTTTGTTGGGCTACTCCACGCAGGGCCCACAATTATTGCTGAAGGAACCGAGGCTCAGAAGACGGATCACCTCGCCAATATCCTTCGCGGCGATGAAGTCTGGTGTCAAGGATTTAGTGAGCCGCAAGCAGGTTCAGACTTAGCTGCAGTTCGCACCAAGGCAGTATTAGACGGAGACCACTACATAGTTACAGGGCAGAAGATCTGGTGTTCATATGGGCAGATAGGGGATTACGGCGAGTTGCTTGTGCGTACAGACCCGGATGCCCCCAAGCACAAGGGAATCACGTGGTTAATGCTTCCAATGGACCTACCAGGTATTGAGATTCGTCCGCTAAAGACTGTTCTCGGGTCTAGCGAATTCGCAGAGTTATTTCTCGACGAGGTCAGGGTTCCAGTCTCCTGTCGAATAGGGGCTGAGAACGATGGCTGGCGTGTGACGAATGTGACCCTCGCGTTCGAGCGCGGAACTGCATTTGTGAGCGAGATGGTCGATGCGCTTCGACTAATTGATGACCTATCTCCTTACGTCACTGACCCTGCCTACCGCCGCGAGCTTGGGCACCTCGCCGCAGAGATGGATGGGGTCTGGGCTCTCACGAAACGTAACGTCACCCAAGCTGCCCGCACGGGGGTTATGGGCCCAGGTTCGATGATGATTAAGTACGCATACTCCGAACTCCGTCAGCGCCTCGGAGAGTTGTCTATGAAGGTATTAGAACGCGATGTATTGGCGATCGATGCCGTAGGTGAATTTGTCGAGGAGCGGCTGCGCACCTTGGCGCTGACGATCGCTGCGGGTACCTCTCAGATTCAGAAGAATATTATTGGTGAACGCGTGCTTGGATTACCGAAGGAGCCGCGCCCATGAACTTTGATTTAACTGATGATCAGGTAGCGCTGCGCGACGGCATCAGGAGTCTCCTAGTGGGGCGATTCTCAATGGAGAGAGTGCGCGAAGGCTTTGATCGTTCGATGTTCGATGAACTGACAGAGGCTGGAGTCTTCTCTCTTCGGGCTGATGGTTTCTCCTGGGCAGATTCAGTTGTCGTCTACGAGGAGCTTGGGCGTGCCTGTATTCCTGGTCCACTCGTCGGCTCGGCTGGAGCAGATGCGGTAGTTGATGTAATTGAGGGTCGCAGTGGTGATGCGGTATGGATTGAGCACCTCGCTTCATTGGATCGGCTGCTAACACTTAGCGATGATGGAGTTAGAGAGATTCCAGCGGCGAGTCTTATTGGAGCGGAGGCCGATTGGCCACTAGATCCACTTACCCCTGCTCATAGGGTCGATTCCCTTCCAGAAGGCGAGCTAATCGGAACTGCGATCGAGGCTTCTAAATTGCGTAACGAGTTGACGCTTCTAACCTCTGCTCAACAGGTCGGGCTCGCATCCGCACTAGTTGATATGTCGGTTGGATACGCAATGACACGAGAGCAATTTGGTCGCCCGATTGGTTCATTCCAAGCTGTCAAGCACATGTGCGCGGAGATGGCTGTAAAGGCAGAGGTAGCGCGCGCTGCAGTACAGGCGGCGGCATGCATCATGGATGACCCAAATACCGGAGACGCCATGCGTTCACTACATGGAGCGAAGATTGTCGCGGGGGAGGCTGCGATTATGAACGGCCGGACCGCAACACAGGTTTATGGCGGTATGGGGTTCACGTGGGAAGTCGATGTTCACCTTTATTTGAAGCGTGCTTGGGTATT
The DNA here is from genome assembly GCA_037132095.1 of Actinomycetes bacterium. Classification (GTDB taxonomy): domain Bacteria; phylum Actinomycetota; class Acidimicrobiia; order IMCC26256; family IMCC26256; genus IMCC26256. The sequence goes on along the minus strand of JBAXPT010000022.1, from coordinate 10,130 downwards.
AGAGACCCGTTTTGGCTCAGCAGATACACATGCTGACGCAGTCGCTGAGATGCTTCCTCAGCCAGAGCCTTCGCAGCACTAGCAAATGGAGAAGCCTCGGGCCTCACAGAGAGAAGAGTGGGAATCTCTGATTAGTGATCTAGAGGCCCGCAGAGGCCTTGTGCTGCAGATGGGTGGGGAGCAGCGTGTTCTTGCCCAGCACGCCAAAGGAAGGCTTACTGCACGCGAACGCTTTGAGATGCTCCTTGATGAAGATTCGTTCTGTGAAATTGGAGCTTTTGTCGGGTCAATTCAGCGCGGTGCACTGCCCGTCGCTCCGGCAGATGCTTTCGTGATGGGGCATGGAACCATCAACGGGAGCGCACTCCTCGTAGGTGCTGAGGATGCAACCGTGATGGGCGGAACCATCGGTGTCGGGACGCTGGCTAAGAGATTGAGGCTCTTTGACCTAGCGAAAAGAACTGGGTTGCCCTTGGTTCTGTTACTAGACGGAGCAGGGATGCGTACACGCCACCCCAACGATCGCACTCTCTTCATACCAGACGATTTAACCGCTCTCGCTGCAGTAAAGGGTTCGTCCCCGATAATCGTCGGAGTAATGGGTACCTGCGCGGGTCACGGTGCGCTTACCGCTACCTTCGCCGACCATCTAGTGATGGTTGATGGTGCTGCACTATTCGGAGCGGGCCCACCCGTTGTCTCCGCTGTTACCGGCGTGGATATCAGTTCTGGTGAACTCGGCGGCGTCCAGGTGCATAGTCGCGGAGTACGAGAATCTGATACCAGTAACAAGAGCTCTAGCGATGTTGATAAATATTTGGGGATCGTCGACTTTGTCGCAAGCGATGATCAAGGAGCGATCGCAGAGATAAGGAAGAGGTTTATCTCCTTGGCTCTGCAAGATGACCGCATTGACGATTCCTCAAGTGCTGCGATGAACTCAGGTCAGCGGGGTCTCCTCGAGAAGCGCCCCAAACGATTTGAGCCCAACATACAAGAGATCATCCCGGCTGATTTGGTGACCCCTTGGGATGTTCTGAGCTTGATTGAGGAGATTGCTGATGATGACAGCCTCGAGATTCTCTCGAGCGTTGGCTCTGTCGTCACTGCTCGACTTAGTTTTTTTGGATATCAATTCGTAGTGATCGCTAATCAGCCTGCGTGGTTTGATGGCCGGCTCGATAGCGCAGGTGCCTATGCAGCAGCGGACGCTCTTGCGGGGGCTTTAGATACCAATACCCCTGTGCTTCTACTCGCCGACTCGCCCGGGCTTGCGGTAGGGGTAGAGGCTGAGGCCTCCGGGGTGCTGAGTGCTGCACAGGTTCTACTCTCAGCGCAGCGTCGATTTACCGGAAGCCTCATTCACGTAACGCTTAGGCGATCCTACGGTGTCATCTCGGCTTTGATGGGGCTCGCCCCATTTGGAGGGCAAATCTGCACTATCGCATTGGCGGGGGCTCGCGTCGGCGAGTTCCCAGCAGAGACGGCGAGCGAGGCAGTTCAGAACTCTGGAGACTCTCTGGCGGTGCTTGCACATACAGAGTTTGGGGGGGCGTTAGACGGAGCCGAACAACTTCTCTATGACATGGTCCTAGCGCCTAACGAACTCATTCCTGCGATCCGATCTGCGCTGCGCCTGCTCCCAGAAGTTTAAGAAATCTAAGAATGTGAGCGATTGAGTTCTAAAGGCTTATCAAGAAGTTGAGCGATGACGGATGAATCCGCTGGCCTAGCAAGAAGATACCCGCTTGCGCTCTCGCAGCCCATTGCGCGCAGCGCCTGGAGTTGATCTTGGGTCTCGACCCCTTCAGCCACAACCCGAAGCTCGAGCATCGCAGCGAGGCTCCTAAGCGAAGCGACGATTGCAGTGTCATCACTACTGATGCCAAGGCCAGATACGAATGCACGGTCAATTTTTAAGGTATCGGCCGAGTATCTACGCAGGTACAACAAAGAGGAGTAGCCGGTTCCAAAATCGTCAATCGCTATCGAATAACCAAGATCTCTCAGTATGCGGAGTCTTGTGTCTATTTCTGGCTGTGCATCTATGAGAGCGGTCTCCGTAATCTCGATCCCTATTGCATGGGAGGGAATCGCGAATCTTGAGAGTTGTTCGGTTATCTCGTCAACAATTTGAATGCGCTCGAGTTGAAGCGCAGAGAAATTGATCCACATCTTGGCCTGCCTCGCTGTGCCGAATCCCCAATCTTTGGCCTGCCGCATAGCGCTCTCAATGACCCATGATCCGAGGGCAACTATCAGCCCTGATTCTTCTGCCAGGGGAATGAAGTCCCCTGGATAGAGCAGTCCGCGCACAGGGTGCTGCCATCGGACGAGGGCCTCCGTCCCTAGCAGGGCTCCAGAAGTGAGGTCGTAGATGGGCTGGTAATGAAGCACGAGGTCATCGTTCTCGATGGCGCCACGGATTTCGTCTCGTATGGCTAAATCCGAGAGTTCGCGTGAGCGAATCTCCTCATTGTAAAAAGCAATTCGGTCTCTTCCGCCCTTCTTCGCAACAAACATGGCGGCGTCGGCGTTCTCTAGAAGATCGCTCGCCGAGTATGGATTGTCTTTAGATGAGATCGCAATCCCGATGCTTGTTGTTAGGTATATCTCTCTGCCGCCGTTAATGAATGGCTTAGAAAGATCATGGCGCAGCCGATCGGCGAGTATTTGTGCCTCTTCCCATGAATCAATCTCCTCAGCGCAGACAACAAATTCGTCTCCGTGGAGTCGCGCCAAGGAGTCTCCCGCACGTATCGCTACCTCCATGCGACGAGCGACCTCGCAGAGGAGGAGGTCTGCCCCACTATGCCCGATGGTGTCGTTGACATTCTTAAAGCGGTCGAGGTCGCAGTAGAGGAGTGCGACGAGTCCCCCGGATCGTTGACTCCTATTTAGCGCTGACGCCAGCCGATCCACGAACAGGACCCTGTTGGGAAGCCCAGTGAGGCTGTCGTGAAGGGAGCGCCGCGCTAGTTCTTGCTCTGCCAAATGTCTTGGAGTTACATCATGAAAATGGAGAATTATTCCTTCTATTAGCGGGTCTTCGAATCGATTCAAGATAGATGCGTCTAGCCATCTCCATGTTCCGTCTTTATGTAGACCCTTTAACTCTATTTGGCGCCTACCCTGTGGGTCCTCGGCAACACTGGTGACTACATCGATCCAGCGTTGTAGGTGATCAGGATGGATGACTTGTCGCCATGTGAGTTCAGTAGCGAATTCGGTGCTCCAACCCATGACGCGTTCGATTGATGGGCTGACGTAACTAAGTTGCTGTCCGTCTTTGCCGATTACCATAACTACATCAGAGGCCTCTAAAAGTAGAGCCCCCAGCCTCGCCTCACTCCGAGCTGCCTCTGCTCGTGCTCGTTCTCGCTGCGAAACATCGCGGAAGTGCAGGATCGTTCCGTCTGCGAAATTCGAGTCGTCCGGGCGCCACCATTCAGCCTCGAAATATCGCCAAGTGCGGTCTTCGTGAAGGCCGCGGATAATGATGGGGCCTGCATGGCCAGATTGCTCGGCAGCCTCGCGATGCTCGAGCATTGACCCTACGTCTTCAGGGTGAATCCATTCGGCGGCCATTCGTCCAATGAAGGCATCCGGAGAGATGCCGAGGACATCCGCTATCGCCGGGCTTGCATAGATGACACCATATTTCGGATGTACCACAATCGCAGCGTCTGAGGAGTGGCGTAGAAGTTGCTCAAGAAACGAGCTTGAACTGCTGTCGATGATCTGAGGCGTGCCTTCACTCAAGTTCTCCATGCCATTACCTCCCCAGCCACTGCAATCAGCGATTCTGTTACCGAGAGGTCAATGTCTTCCGGTCCCCACTCCTCGATCTTAAGGGGTGCCTCAATTTCTGTGCCGATCTCTTGTATGGCAGCAGAGACGTGATCCATAGGAGAACTGGTGATGACAGTTGCATGATGCCCATAAATTGCGCTGATTAAACCAATGGCAGCCGCCGCGCCCGGCTTGCTCCATGCGGGGACAATAATTGTTCCAGGGGCCTCGGTTGGGAAGGTTCGAGCGAACCAAAGCCCTAGAGGCCCAGGCTCCACGATGACAATTCCTCCCGGGGGAACGGATCGCTTTACGTCCATTACGCATCGAGCCGGATGGCGCGGAGATTGATTACTCAAGTACCCCGGCTGTGCGATATCTGCAATAGCGGTGAAGAGCGGTGGCCTCTTTTGAGAGTCGATCTCCGTTGTTATTAGCGGGATAGACAACTTCTCAATTTGGAGTGGGTGGATGTGGAGCACTTCACACCCAATTGCATCATCGGGCGACTCGAGGGGATCCGCACCAAATGCGATGACAAGATCTAGCTCATGAAAATTTAAGAGTCTGAAGTCGTCTGCTTGAAGGCCGACGGTCCCCATGTGGTGGGGGTCAGCCCAGTTGAAAACGCCCTTCGCCCCCCATGTATTTGCGACCATGATTCTGGCGCTCCTCGCCAGTCTCTGCAGAGCGGCGATCGCATGGAATCGAAGAACCTCAGGCCCAGCGAGTAGCCCAAGTTTGGCTCCTGCTGGAATTGTGTGGGCAGTTTGGGGCTCCCACGCCGGTTGAGGGAGGTTTATTGCAAATGCAAGGGCTGCAGGTATCGGGGCATCATCGAATAGATCAGCTAACTCGGCCGAGACTGGGCGCAGGAGGTCCCCAATGCTTCGAATCGCCTGGCCCGAATTACTTTGGATTAACCCTGCCGACTTCATAACGGCGTAATTCTAGCGATCTAAACTTGGGGCAATGACCGCCGGCGAATTGCTGCAGAAAATGCCTCCAACCCACGACGGGGCTAGGGATCCTCTCAAGGTTCAAGACCTCGCTCTCGACGGCAGGGCTATAGGAGAACGCGGGTCGCGTACCCGCAGCCGAATACTCGCCAGCACGGCAACAATTCTCGAAGCGGTAGGGATCAACGATCTGAGAGTTGTTGATATTGCGCGCTCGGTAGGTTGTTCTCCTGCAACGTTTTACCAGTATTTTCGGGACTCGTCGGACGCAGTGCTAGCACTTGCTGAGCAGGTTGGCGAGGAGACGATTCCGTTAGGCGTTGAGATGCGGGTCGATTGGCGTGGACCTGATGGAGTGGCGTCGGCTAGACGCATGGTAGACGGATTCGTTCGTTATTGGGACGCGCATCGCGCTGTACTACGTACTCGTAATCTCGCAGCGCAAGAGGGTGACCAACGTTTCCGAGAGGTGAGGAACCGTGCGCTGCGCCCACTGACTGAGGGCCTTGCTCTCATGATTAGCGAGTCGCCTGGTGAGGGGTCGAAGGAACTCACGCCGTATGCGGCTGCAGCGGCATTGGTTGCGATGCTAGAGCGCATGGCAGAGTTCCACACGGACCTTGAGGGATACGGGGCCACGCGCGACGATGTTGTAACGACGACTGCTTTAATCATTCACTCAACTGTTACGCGTTGAGAGATTAATTAAGTAGATAACTAATTTAAGACGCTGCTTCACGTCGGGCAGGGTGGGCTGTGAACTCAACATCTCTTCCAAGTGTGGCCTCAAGAACTCCGCGCTTGCGCCTCGCTCCCCAGATTTCCAGTTCCGGATCGAGTCTCGTGCTCAATCGAAAAAGAATAAGAGATGGGTTAGAGCTCACCTGAATATCTGTAACTATTTGGTGACGACTGCGATCAAGCCCATCTGCGATCCTAAGGAGTCCAGTAAGAATTCTGCATTTCTGGAGTGCATAACGGTCTAGTTCGCCGGTTCTAGAGTCGGAGCGAACCTCTCCTCGTCTATGCCATCTAACTAGGGCGACGAGCATTGTGATCTCGGCCGGAGAGAAGCCGCGCAGTTCTCCGTTTCTGACAAGGTATGCAGCATGTTTCTCGTGCCCCTCATGTGCGACATGCTCTCCGATGTCATGGAGTATCGCCGCATACTCGAGCAGCTCGCGGTCTAACAGATCCAGGCCGTGAATGTCGCGAGTTGCGTCGAAGCACTGCAGCGCAAGCTTTGAGACGTGTAGCGAGTGTGCCTCAGGCCAGGAGCATCGCCTAGCGAGCCCAAGCACGGAGCCTCTTCGTATCGACTCAAGTTCGCCGGTCCACTCTTCGGGTTCATGCTGTGCAATTGCATTGAGCACGATGCCTTCTCGTAGAGCCCAGTCAGAGATGGTCATTGACTTGAGATCGAATACCTCAAAAATCGAACGCAGTACAACGGCTCCGGCAGCGATTAGGTCGACTCGTTTTGAATCCATACCTGGAATCGCTCGCCGCTCAGATTGGGATGATCGTGTGATAGTTCGGTACAAGGGGAGAAAATCCTCGAAGGTAAACGAATATTGATTGAGGCTGCTCGGAGCGCCACCGCCCTTGGTGGCAGCAACCATCGCTGCAATCGCCTCGAATGATCCACTAGACCCAACCGCCAAGAGTGCCCCTAGCTCCTTGACTTGCTCTGCGATCGGTGAGAGAAGCGAGATGCAGTGCTCCCTCATTGATCTTCGAGAAGCATCGCTGAGCGGATCTTGCTCTGCATACATTGCCGTCAAGCGGCCCACCCCTAGTCGCTCACTCGCTGCAAATTGAAGGCCGGTATTATCGCCAACGGCTATCTCTAGGCTCCCGCCGCCAAGGTCGAAGCAGATCGCCGGCCCTGGGTCAAGGACGACGGCAGCGCGTATGGCTGTAAATATGAGGCGCGCCTCCTCGAGGCCGTCAATTACATCAACGACAACACCTGCCTCAGCCTCAATGCGGTCTACAAGTGCGGGGCCATTCGCGGCGCTGCGTATTGCACTCGTTGCTTTAGCGTGAATCTCGTCGGCGCCCGCGGCCTCGGCGAGCTTCCTGAATCTTCTGATAGCAGCGACTGCAGCATCAGCAGATGCTTTGGGGATCTCGCCGAGGCGGGTTACGTCCTCGCCTAGGTGGAGCATTTCTTTCTCTCTAATCGTCGGCGCAAAGGTTCCGTCTGGGCGCACATCGGCCACCACTAGATGAAAAGAGTTGGAGCCGAGGTCCATTGCCGCTATCCGCACCCCCTGACGGTACCGCTATTCGCTACGAGAACCTTGGACCGGGGGTCTGCGATCTAGGCTGAGGATTATGTCGACGCTCATACTTCTTCGCCATGGACAGAGTGTCTGGAATCTTGAGAACCGTTTTACTGGTTGGGTGGATTGCGATCTCACTGAGCAGGGTGAGGCTGAGGCCCAACGCTCGGGAGCGGCGCTACGCGAGCATGGAGTTCTGCCTGACATTCTCCACACCTCACTTCAGAAGCGCGCTATTCGCACCGCAGAGATCGCACTTCGTGAGGCCGACCTCTTGTGGATACCGGTACAGCGTTCATGGCGACTCAACGAGCGGCACTATGGGGCTCTGCAGGGCAAGGACAAGAAGCAGACGACCGAAGAGTTCGGAGCCGAACAAGTCAAGCTCTGGCGCCGCGCGTACGACATCGCACCCCCTCCTCTTGACTTCGATGATCCAGGGCACCCTCGCTTCGATCCTCGCTACGCCTCCCTCCCCGTTGATTTACTGCCGAGCTCTGAGTGTCTCGCCGATGTGCTCGAGCGAATCCTCCCGTATTGGTATGACGCGATAGTGCCTGACCTAGCTGAGGGGAAGAAAACCCTAGTGACCGCTCACGGCAATTCGCTGAGGGCACTTGTAAAACACCTCGATGGAGTCTCGGATGCAGAGATTGTTGAGCTTAATATCCCGACCGGTGAGCCGCTTGTTTACGAGCTCGACGAGCACTTAAATGTCGTGAAGCGGGGTTACCTCGACCCTGAGGCTGCGGAGGCAGCTGCCGAGAGAGTAAAGAAGCAAGCCGGTTAGTCCCGCCGTTAGTTTTTTGGTGGTCGCACATTTACCACGAGGGTAAATGTTGATTTCACTACGGGTTCGTCGCTCTCTAGATCCCGCCAGTCTGTCTCAGTGACGTAGAACTCGAGGCTGCCACCATTCGATTTTGTCTTCTCGTAGACATCTGTGATGGTTGTAGTCCCCTTAAGCACATCCCCTACACGCGGCCAACGCGTGTAGGTGAAGCCTTGCTCTCCATGAAGTATCGCTCTACCTGCTCCTCTGAGTCTCTCAATTGGAAGCCCTGGTGTTCCCTCTTGGTCAATGGCTCCCCAGAAGTGCATGACAAATGGATAGGTAGGCGGGACGGGAGCGGAGTCAGAGTCGTATATCGGGTCGCCATCTAGTAGGGCCTGTGCGAATACCTTGACCGGGCCCCGCTCAATGCGCACCGTCTGGCTGCCGGTCTCTTGGCCAATTAACTCAATCAACGCCACAGCGTTCTCCTCTGGGGGAAATATTTTGGTGGAAATAATTTGGTGGACTTTTGCCCCTACTGGGGCGTCTGCTGCACTCAAAGACTTCGCGAGGATAACCCCGCGGAGGTGGGGGAGCCTAACTTGGCGGGCTGAGTCCAACCTTGGAGGCCCTCTCTCTGTAAGGCTCGGAGCGTGCGCGTAACTTTTCTAGGCCATGTAGGTATGTACGTTGAGACCGAGGGTGGGTCGGTCCTTTGCGACCCGTGGTTTACCCCTGCATACTTCGCGTCATGGTTTGTTTTTCCTCGTAATGATGGCCTTGATGTCTCTCAGTTCCTGAAACCAGATTTTCTCTACATCTCTCACCTCCACCACGATCACTACGACCCTGAGTGGTTGATTGAGAACGTCGATAAGTCCACCACGGTCTTGCTCCCGGAGTTTCGAGTAAACCATCTCGAGAAGGCTCTCCGAGAGTGTGGGTTCTCAAATTTTATTCAGACTAAACATGGGGCCACTCTCGACCTCGGCGGTCTAGAGGTAGCGATTCTTGCAATGACAGCGCCTGCCGATGGACCTGCAGGAGACTCGGCGATTGTTATTGCAGACTCAAGTGCTCGAATCCTGAATCAGAACGATTCACGCCCGCGTGATGCAGATGAGTTCAGAGACCTTGGTCCGTATGACGGGCATTTCACACAGTTCTCTGGCGCAATCTGGTATCCGATGGTCTACGACTTTGATGCCCAAGAGAAGGAACTGCTCGGAAGGCGTAAGAGAGCGGATCAAGAGACGCGTGCGCTTGCATATATTCGAGACGCTGATGCAGCATTCGTCTTCCCATGTGCCGGCCCCCCATGTTTTCTGGACGACTCCTTATTCAATTTAAATGATTTGGACTCCGATCCATCGAATATTTTTCCGGATCAACCTTCATTTCTTGAGTACCTGAGGCAGAACGGAATTGAGGGCGGAAGGCTTGTTGTCCCAGGTAGCGTCGTCACTCTCGATGGAGGGAACTGCAGTGTTCTGCACCCTGATGGAGAGGCGTCGCCCGAGGCGATTTTCTCTGATAAACGTTCTTACTTAGGAAAATATCGCGCTGATCAAGAATCTTTTCTGCTCACGACGCTTAGTTCTCTCCCTAGAAATCGTTACGACATTCTTAAGGAGTTGAGTACTTGGTGGGGACCAGTTCTGGAGGCTGCACCGCTTACGCGTGCGGGCGTTGGGTCGCCAATCTTGCTGCGTCTGACGGACGAAATTGACTCATTGGGTTCTCCTCAAGATGTAGTTATTGACTTCCCTGCCGGAGTTGTGAGAGAGGCTGTGCCCGGGGATGTTTTTTCATACACGTTGACTATGGATCGGGGACTAGTCGAGTGGTGTATCGAGAATCACGCTGAGGATTGGGTCAACGAGATTTTTCTCTCCTGTCGATTTATGGCCCACCGAGAGGGTTCGTATAACGAGTACGTCTATACCTTCTTTAAGTGTTTATCTCTTGAGCGGATGTCATTCTGTGAGGGGTATTACGCCTCGCGGAGCAACGATGACGAAAGATTCATTTGTGGAGATTATGAGGTACAGCGTAGATGCCCTCACCTTCGTGCAGATCTAACAAGATTTGGAACGCTTCGTGATGGGCATGTACTCCATTGCCAGGTTCATGGCTGGGAGTTTGATCTCAATACTGGGAAGTGCTTAAACGCTGATTCGCCGGAGAACGAGATCAAGTCTCGTCGCATCTCTTAAAATGTTGATGCTCTTAAAATGTTGATGCTCTTAAAATGTTGATGCTCTTAAAATGTTGATAGATCTGCACGCCCACACAACTCCACGCTCAAACTGCTCG
>JBAXPT010000021.1:0-16717 GCA_037132095.1 Actinomycetes bacterium | reverse complement strand
GTACTGCTATGAACTCCCAGCTCTGAGCGTTCCCTCCGGTTGGGGCTTTGGTGGCTAGGCGGAGAATGGCCAGCAGAGTCTCATCATCGACCGGGTCCTGTTTGAGGCGCCGAACTGCACGCTGAGTCTCCATCGCCTCACTTAGGGGCATTGAAAAGCCATGCTGAACTTCTTCGAATGTTGACATGTGCGCCTCCAAGATGCGGATCGTTCGGTCTCTGCCGAAGCGTGAAGCGTAGTGTCAAGATTGGAGACCGTGTGGTGCGTTGTAGTCTGCACCTCTCGGGCGATTGGCTCAGTTGGTTAGAGCGCTGCCTTCACACGGCAGAGGTCGTGGGTTCGAGTCCCGCATCGCCCACTCCTTGTCAGGAATATTTGTTAGGAATATGAGGTTTGGACGCGTCAGTTGGCATTTCGTGCTTCGGAGGGTCGGCACCCGCGTCGAAAACTTTGGGGCGCCACGCGGTAGACATTCTCTATGGCTAGATATCTAGTTCGTCTGCGTTCACCGAAGTCTCCAGCCGAGGCCTTTGCCTACATGGCGAACCTTGCCAACTTTGCCGAATGGGATCCTGGCGTGACTCGCGTCAACCAGTCGGAGGGTGAGGGTCCCGGGCTGAATGCGGTCTACGACGTGACGATAAAGGGCCTCCCCACGCCGCTTCGCTACCGCACAACGCAGTTCGATTCCCCGTATTCAATCGTCGCACGCGCCGAGACGTTGCTCCTCACTTCGCTCGACACGATTACGGTCGAGGCTGATGGCACGGGGTCGATCGTGACCTACGACGCCAAACTCACACTCAATGGTCCGCTCGGTCTCGCCGATCCGATCCTTCGCCTTACATTTGGCCGCATCGGTGATAGAGCAGCCGCAGGACTGATTCGAGTACTTGACGGCGAACGGCTCCCGGACCGATCTCGATGAACGGTCGCAACATCGTCGACGCTCTCATCGAAGCGCCAGTAGTCACGAGTTTTACCCGGATTGGTTATGTCGTGCGGTCTCGGCTCGATGGTTGGCGACCACTCGGTGGGTATGACCTCTCTGGACGTGTGATAGTTCTCACCGGTGCGACATCCGGCCTCGGGAAGGCAGCGGCTATGCAACTCGCAGATTGCGGTGCGACGCTTGTGCTCGTCGGGCGCCATGCCGATCGTAATGATCAGGCCGTCGCAGCGATCATCGCATCGTCTGGCAATCTGAACGTGACCCAAGTTGCGGCCGACATGGGCGACTACGAGAAAGTTAAGGAGTTGGCCAACCGAGTCCTCTCGGAGCACGATCGACTCGACGTGCTGATTCACAATGCCGGTGCCCTAACCGCGGATCGACGCACCGCACCCGACGGTACCGAGGCCACGGTCGCGAGTCAGGTGGTCGGGCCATTCCTATTGACGAGCCTGCTCCTTGGGAGACTCGCGACAACACCACAATCTCGGGTGCTGACGATGTCCTCTGGAGGTATGTACTCAGCCGGCCTAACCGTGTCAGGGCTCCAGATGTCCGCAGCGGATTACCGCGGTACAGAGCAGTATGCCCGTGCGAAGCGAGCCCAGGTCGTGCTCAACGAGATGTGGGCCGAGCGATTCGGGACTAGCGGGATCCACTTCCACGCAATGCACCCTGGGTGGGCCTCGACCCCCGGCGTGGACGCATCGTTGCCAATTTTCTCAAAGGTCATGGGGCCACTCTTGCGCTCGGCCGATCAGGGAGCCGACACGTTGGTGTGGCTCGCGGCCGATGAGCTCCCACTGCAATCGAACGGCGGCTTCTGGCTCGACCGGCGACCCCGAAGCACACACAAAATCCCAAGTACGAAGAATGCCGAGACGCCTGACCGTCGCCGCCGACTCTGGGACTGGGTCAGTGAAACCTGCGGCACCGAACCGGCCTTGCCCGACGCGAGCCGTACAGCCGAGTAGCCCGCGCTTTGACGGGGGGACCCCATCGTGGGCATTGCCCCGGATAAGGCCGGTCCAATTTGGGTCGGGAGGGTTGGCCTGTCACACGGCAGAGGTCGGGGTTTCGCATCCCGCATCGCCCGCTGCATAAGTGCAGTCAACGGTATTAGCGCAAATTATCAAGAGGGCCCCTCAGCCTCTGCTCCTCATTGGAAGTATGTGGTTCGAGGGGACTTTTATGAATTAGATGGTTTATGAATTAGATGGTTTATGAATTAGATGGTTGCCGGTCGCGTACTTGGCCAGATTGGCTAGCACTACGACCGACAACCCCCTAAAACAAACTTTGATACAGAACACCTGCGGAGGCCTGCAGGAATACCCGCTTACTCTCCTAAAGGTGCTACTGCACTAACTGAATAGGAAGTTCTTCAGGATCAAAGGTGACCTATGCATGTTTGGCCGTGGCTGCTGGCGTTAGTGAGGTCCGGGCAGGCTGCGTTTGTCCAGTCAATTCCAGTGATGGTGGTGCTGGGTTGAAAGTTGGCGAAGCTGAGATTGGCCCCAGTGAAATCAACATTAGTCAAGTCCGCAGCAGCAAAGTTTGCGTTCCGGAGATCTGCCCCACCGAAATCCGAGTCAGTCAAGTTAGAACCAAAAAAGCTCGTATTTACTGCGTATCCATTGTTAAAGAAAACTCGCGTGAAGTCTGTGCCCAGCACGGTACCACCGGCGATATTCGCGTTCACAAGGTAGGCACCCTTAAAGTTGCAACCGTCCCAAACCACTTCTTCGTGGGGGAACTCTTTACAAGAGTTTGTGGTGAGTAAATCTGCGGGGGATATGTAGCCAACTATGTCAACAATTACATTGACCGAACCAGTTCCTCCACCGTTGAATATCTTGATGTTTCCGATTGTCCCTGTTGTCGATAGACCTGTTGTCACCGCGTTGGGTGTCGGGCTCTGTCCGGCGACCCAGTTAAGGTTCGATGCCAAGGGCTTTGCGACATCGGCAGGGAACACAGTTAGGAAGCCGGAAGAACCCGGATTCGCTATCGTTACGTTGGTTACGATGCCCGTAGCGGCAGCAGGGATAGTGCAGTTTCCACTGCTTGCGTGTACCTCGTAGGTCTCGCCGCTAGCAATCGGGGTAGTTCGAGAACCCACGCCACCCGGGCTGCGGGTATCCATTAAGCGGCACGGTGTGATTAGGGTAGTGACCGGATTAGGTCCTTGATACGGTAAAATCGCACCTGCGAAGTGCAGGCCTCCGGCCCCTAAAGTAATTGACACAACCGCACCTATAGCGGCCCAGCGAGATCGCATGAATGACGTTTTCATTTAGTTTCTCCTAGTTAATTGGGTCTTTATCGAGTCAAATGTGAAGCATGAAGATCTCTTCTCGTCTCTTCGTGTTCCAAAATCTAATGGCCATTACCAAAGACGCGCAACCGTGAAATAAAAATGCCCCTGTCGCCTCTTTCATAGGGCCTCTACCGCTATTCGCCTACCGCGTGACGCTGGCGTGGCAACGAGTAGAGGCACGGCATCGCTCTTCAGCAAGAAAGAAGCGGGATAACCACTTAAAGTGGTATTTAAGGGAAGATCAGGCTAAACACCGCATGCGTTCCTCGGTCTGTTCGCTCATCGTGATCTGCCGCAATCAATCAAGGCAATGAGCGGAGAATCTCTGCGATTACATGATTTGTATTAATTTCTCACCCAAGCAGTTGTGTTGCCGACTACCCTTCAAAACAAATATCTGACATTTAAATATCTGACATTTCTGGCATTAGGAGAATAAACAGTGGCCACAAAATTTTCGAAGCCCGCAATCCTTATTGTTGTCTTATTGCTGATGGGCTGTTCATCGCCATCTAAGAACTCTTCGGTAAAGGGAGAGCCCACGACCACTTCTAAAAGCGGCTCGGGCACTGTCAAATACAAATATGGCGAGAAAGCAACTTTCAAGCAGGACATGTTGGGACTAACTTCAGTCACCGTCTTTGGTGTCTATGACGGGGTAACGCTTCGTAACGTGGATATCCAAAGTGGAGAGACCCTCGTGGCAGCCGACGTTGAGGTGTGTTTCGGTTCTAAAGCGATTTCTCCAGAAGGGACGGCGGGAAACTTTGAATTTGTACTAAGTGACGGCTCGGTCGCGACCCCATCGTCAGGAATCAACGCGATGGGCGACATTTCCAGCCCTCCCGATCTCGTCAATTCCGAGTCCCTTGACGCTGCGCTTAGCGAATCAAAACCAAACTCTTGTGGTCGGGGAGTAATGGGCATCGACATCAAAACTGGGTTGACCGTTTCCTCAGTGAGAATTCCGGGGAACGACGCGTTTTTACGCCCCTCCACCAGGGAATGGTCCTAAGGCGAGTAAGCGAAGTAGTTCGAACTCACTGCCCAACGCGGCGTGCAGAACAGTTTGTTTCCCTGATTTAAGACACTTTGGCTCGGCAAGAGATTGCTGGAGACTGGCGCGCTGTCTATGGACGGAGTCTTTGATCAAACTTATTCGTTAATTCGATGGGTGCAGTAGTTCTTTTATGTATTTGCGCTTTTACAGCTTGCCCTTGGAGGGAATAGTCACGGGGACCACCGCTACGTTATCTGCGTAGTTTGACTCTGGCATTGCTACGGCTTCAGGTGCCTGCGGGTTGTAGATCGGGCTGCTTGCAACGTTGTACGGATTAATAATTACTCGCAACCAATAGTTCCCGGGAGCAATTCCTGTGATGTCGAGCCATTGCCCGTCGAGGTAGCTTCCATAGGTATCCTGCCAACCAACGCTGATTCCCTGATTTGAACATGTGTATACGGCCGGACCTGCTCCAGTAGAGCTGGGGTCGCGCTCGTAATCCAATAGGCAGAATGCTTGTTTGCGCCCGACAACTACCGGCGATGCGACGTTGGTACGCGGATCAACTCGGAATAGCACACATTATGCCTTAGTGGGTCTAATGCCGAGAAACTTCCTACAGGGGAACTCTGGTCGCCCGACGCACTGGTAACTCTGTTAACTGGCGCGTAACGAAGTTCGAGCGCCAAGTGAGGTCGTCTTTTGTGACCTCAAGGTCTGGGAATCGAGTTAGAACTCGCGAAATCACGATCTGTGCTTCTTGCCGCCCGAGTGCGGCGCCGATGCAGAAGTGAATTCCTTTACCGAACGCCAAGTGCGGCTTAGGTGCACGCTGAATATCGAGTTTGTCTGGATTCTCAAAGGCATCTGGATCGCGGTTGCCGGAACCTAGAAGTAGGCGAACAGCGGCACCAGGGGTGATGGTTACTCCGTGGAGCTCGAAGGGTTCGCTTGCCCAACGCCCTCCTCCGGAGGCAACGTGCAGAGGGCTCTCGAATCGCAGTAGTTCTTCGATTGCGCTCGAAATCAGGGATGGGTCGTTGCGCAGTAACTCTGCTTGATCCGGGTGACGCAGGAGTTCGCGAAGGCCGCTTGAGATGAGGCTCTTTGTAGTGTCGTGCCCAGCCATCAATAGAAGTATGAGCATTGCAACGATCTCATCGACACTCAAACCTGTGCCATCTTCCTCTGCCGTAAGGAGCGCAGAGATTAGGTCTTCGCCTGGATTCGAACGCCGCTCATCAATGATTGTTCGACAGTACGCGTCAAAATCTGTTGCAGCCTCGTTAGCCGCTGGTAGTGCAGATAGATCAATCGGTAATTCGTTGAAAGCTGTAATTTCTGTTGTCCAACGGTGCAACTCTGTCCAGTCGGACTCGGGCACTCCAAGGAGATGGGTGATGCTGAGAATTGGAAATGGTTCGGCTATTTCGGCCATGAGATCAAACTCGTCTTGAGGGTCGAGGCGATCAAGAATTGTGTCAATCGTTTTTTCGAGGTGAGGTTGGAGCGCTGCAACTCGCCTAGGAGTAAACGCTTTTGCAAATGTCGCACGAACCCTCGAATGCTCTGGTGGGTCGATAAAGAGCAGTGTTAGTTCGGCTAAACGTCGAAAGGCGGGGGATGCTGCTTCTGCCAGTACTTCGCGCCAGGGTGAGGGCGTTGATACGCCGAGTCGAGGGTCACGCAGGAGAGCCTCAATATCTGCGTATCGCGACACGACAAATCCCACTTCGTGATGGGCAAGTACAGGCGTCTGCTCCCGGAGTGCCTGATACCAAGGGTATGGATCGGCACGAAAAGATGGATCTCGAGGGCTCCATTTGAGGGCATCCAAAGTCTGTGTCATTTGAGAGACTTTACGCCGATTTATGCTTCTCATGCTTTCCTTGTGACGACAGACTTAAAGGAGGCGTTTCGTACGGAGAGAAAAATGTGTCGCAAAACAGGGAGAATTCATATTTATTATTGGGTCTAAATCGGCTCTCTCGAGGCTCTTTGAGTAGCAGCAGGCGAGACTTTTGTCGCATCGCCCATCGCTCCCAAGAGAGAGGCGATTGGCGGTCTCCCCTATATGCGGTCAGAATAGGGCCTATGCAGATTGAATCGCGTGACTCAGTCTCCCTCAAGCCGGTTGAACTCGATGAGTTCAGTCAACTGCTTGTAGCGGTTGGACTTGCTGGGATGGACGAACACCTTGAGTCTCAAGTGGAGAAATTTCCACTTATCGTGCTTGCGGTAGTAGATGATGAGAACCACGGATTTCTATTCGGGTCCCTTGAGCGCGTTGGTGGAACCCCCTGCATCCTCTGGGGGCTAGGTGCGATTCGCAAAGGCAAGACCAGCGGAACCACACTCAAGGCTCTGGTCGCAGAGCTCTACCGTCGTGCAGCGATCTCCTTCCCTGATGAGGATGTCCTCATCGCAGGCCGCATCGCTCACCCCGCCACCTACAACCTCTTCGCCCAATTGGACGACGTAGTTCCTCGCCCCAATTACAAGGCAACTGGTGAGGAGCGAGCATGGGGACGTCGCCTAGCGAAACGTTTCTCCTGCGACACTCGTTATGACGAGCATGCTTTTCGAGTCAAGCCTGGCAAAGTGCCGGAGCCCGTTCTAGATGCAAGCACCGTTAAAGGTGGGGGCAAAGCTGCAGTTGAGCTTGTCGGTGAGTGCAGTCCAAGCGGTGGCGAGGCAATCATTGCATTTGGTTGGGTCTCAGCAGACGCGCTTGCCGGAGGCTTCGGGCTCCTCGTCTGAGGTGTTGCGAACGCTTCTAGTTTCCCCTGCGGTTAGCAAGCACCAAATCGATCTCTCGATTTAGAGAATCGATATCTGTGACTGGCAATCGACATGTCTTCGATTCGCAGACAAATGCGGTTCCTTGAGAATCGATCTCGCCGCGACCCTCCAAGAGCGGTGATAGGTGCGTATCTGATGTGCTTCGGGCCCAGAGAAATACGCTTGATGGAATGACTCTGTTAGCGATTGCTTCTACTAGCTGCGCAGCGTCACCGATGAATGCAATCTCAACTGCCGGTGTAATCGCCCTCTCGATGGCCCCCAATGCAAAAGCAAAAGCAGTTGGGTGCTCATAGGCGTCACCGACAACGAGCCGCAGAGTTCTTATCGCGGTCTCGCGATACTCCTCCACGCCTGTTAGGTCGGCGAGGCGGAGGAGCGCATCAGCTGCTAATGAATTTGCCGCCGGTGTCGCATTGTCCTGGAGATCTAGCGTGCGAGCCACTAAACGTTCCTGATCTGTGCCAGTCGTGTAGAAGCCGCCTTCTTCGCGCCCGAACAATTCAATCAAATCGTCTGCGACCGAGATCGCCTCGGTAAGCCAGTTTGCATCGTCGAGTTCTGCGAGTGAAATGAGCGCTCCGAGTAGAGCCGCGTAGTCCTCTGCGTATGCGGGAAGGTGGGCACGCGCGTTCTGCCAAGACCTAAGTAGGCGACCATCCGCACTCCTCATTTCGTTAAGCAGGAATCGGGCATTAGCCCTCGCCGCATCCATCCAGTCTTGGCGCCCTAATGCAGCGGCCGACTCTACGAGTGATCTGAGGAACCATGCATTCCAAGCTAAAAGAACCTTGTCGTCGAGCCCTGGCCTTACGCGCTTAGCGCGATACTCGAGGAGCAGCGGGAGAGCAGCAGTCACTGCCTCCGGGCGCTCTGCTCTCGGTCGAGAATTAGCGAGAATTGTCCCAGAGTAAGCGGTATGTGGATCAGTAAAATTCCCTGCAGCTGTTACTTGAAACCAATCAATAACTTGCTGGGCTATGGAGGAGTCAGCACAGGCCTCGTGAATCTCGGCTGGGCTCCACAGATAAAACTTTCCTTCAATTCCCTCGGAGTCAGCATCCTCAGCAGATGCCCAACCTGCATCAGGGGTCGCGAGGTCGCGCAGAACGTAAGCGATTGTCTCTTCGATGACACTACGATAAGAAGCGCTACCCGTCGTGCAGAATGCACGCAGATAGGCACCGAGAAGTAGAGCCTGGTCGTAGAGCATCTTCTCGAAGTGCGGAACTAGCCATTTGTCGTCGGTGGAGTAGCGAGCGAAACCACCACCTAGGTGGTCGTAGATTCCACCATCTGCCATGCAATCGAGCGAGGTGGTCGCCATGTGTAGAGCGGATTCGTTCTCTGTATTGGCGTGGAGTCGTAGCAGAAGATCGATGGTCATCGCCTGAGGAAATTTTGGAGCGCGACCGAATCCGCCAAGCCTTGGGTCGAATAATTCTGCGATCGGGGCGAGCACCTCATTTGGAGAGCGCTCAGAGAGCGAGACTCTTCCCTCCGGCGGCGTTGCGGCGCGCTGAATTAGCTCGCGGAGCTGCTCGCCTTGTTCGGCAACATGATCGCGATCGGTCATCCATGCTTCACTAATTGCTTGCATAACTCTTGTGAAGGAAGCCATGCCATGTCGATCGTCTGGGGGAAAATAGGTTCCGCCGTAGAACGGCACACCCTCTGCAGTCATGAAGACTGTCATAGGCCAGCCGCCGCGCCCGGTCATCGCCTGGACTGCTGTCATATACACGGCATCAACGTCCGGGCGTTCTTCGCGATCGACCTTGACGTTAATAAAGAGGTCATTCATTATTGCTGCTGTCTCAGCATCCTCAAAGGATTCATGTGCCATCACATGGCACCAGTGGCATGCCGAGTATCCGACTGAGAGCAGTATCGGGCGATCAAGTTCGCGCGCCGCAGCAAACGCTTCCTCGCCCCATGGATACCAATCAACAGGATTATCGGCATGCTGGCGAAGATAAGGCGAGGTTTCTTGGGCTAGTCGGTTCATGTCAGGGCTTCGTTAGCGGAGAGAGCAACAAGTGCAAATTCTTTGGCCCATCGGTAATCGGGCTTTCCAGATGGGGAACGATGAATTGATGGGGAGAGAAAGACGCTTCTGGGTATTTTGTAACCGGCTACATGGCTTCGCAGATGCGTATTGATTTGCGCGACGTCGAGACTTACTCCGCTACGCAGGTGAATAACTGCAACAACACGCTCTCCCCATTTTTCGTCTGGTAGTCCGAGAACAATTGCATCAAAGATGCCTGCGTGGGCCTTCAGTGCTGACTCGACCTCTTCTGGATAGACCTTCTCGCCGCCTGTGTTGATGGAGACTGAACCGCGACCCAACAGTGTGATGAGGCCGTCCGCCTCTACAACTGCGTGGTCACCGGGGACCGACCACCTGACCCCGTCAATGATCGGGAAAGTTGCAGCCGATTTTATCGGATCACCCAAGTATCCGATCGGAACATGACCTCTGCGTGCGAGCAAGCCAACAACGCCAACCTCTGCAGGCAAGAAGTTCTCCGTTAGCACCATTGTCTGCGAATTAACTTTAAATCTCGGTCGAGCGCTCGGCTCGCTACCTGCGACCGTAACTGAACGGCCTTGGCCTCCGGTCTCTGATGCCCCATAGCCGTCGATGATCATGGTTCCCGGGAGCCTGTCAGTGAGTGCCGTCTTAACTGCAGGCGAGAGGATGGCACCGCCTGAGAGTATGACTGTGCAGCAAGAGACTGCATCTGCCTCTACGTCGTCATTGAGAGCTTCAACGAGAGGGCGTGCAAATGCGTCCCCAACAATTACTAGGAGATTTACTCTCTCTTCTGCAACCAGACTCCAGAGACTTGCTGGGTGAAATGCTCGATCCCTCGAGATCACAACAGTGCCTCCCGAGAAGAGTGTTGTGAAGGCGATCCAGTGTGCAGTTCCATGCATAAATGGGCAGGCTGGAAGGCAGCGCAGTCGGCCGCCCTTGGCCTTATCTGCGATCTCCTCTGGAGTTGTCACGCTGCGCCCATCGAAATCGCCGCCGCCAAAGGCACCGAAGAAGATGTCCTCGTGCCTCCACATAACTCCCTTCGGCATTCCAGTCGTGCCACCTGTGTAGAGAATGTAGAGATCATCTGCGGTACGAGGAGCGAAATCCCTCACCGGCGAGGACTTGCTCAGAGCCAATTCGTATTCAATGGCGCCAATATCCTCGAGTAAGCCGTCAGCATCATGATCATCCTGCACATAGAGGAAACAAGTCGCTGGAATTCGGTCTTTGATGGAGTGAATCTTCGAGGCGAAGCTGGCATGAAAAATTAGTGCCACAGCGCTGGAGTCATTTAGAAGGTAGGAGAGTTCCTCTTCGACATAGCGATAGTTGACATTTACAGGGACCGCTCTGATTTTGAAGGCTGCGAGCATCGCTTCAAGGTACTCATTGCCATTGAATAGGTAGAGAGCAACGCGGTCTCCCGGTTGCACCCCGCTCTCGAGTAGGTAATGGGCTAGCCGGTTGATGCGCTTCTCGGCATCGCTATAGGTGATTCGAAGGGCTCCAAATATTAAGGCTTCTCGTTCAGGGACTGTGTCAGTAACACATTCCCAGAGATCAGCGAGGTTGTATTCCATTTTGGGTGTCAGCTATCTCTAGTTAATTTTAAGCGGAGGCGTGTTTCGACTCAACGAAACCAGAGGCGCTGGTAATCGCGACTCATTGGATGCACTAGAAGTGCAACTAAGAGTGCATCGAACATGAAGTTCATGATCTGGGGGAATCCAAAGACTCTCAGCCTGTAGAAAAGCACCAGTAGTCCTACCTGAAGGATCGCTGAAACAACCGCTACTACATAACCCCAACGTTTTTCGTTTGCAATGCCGAAGCCCCCAGCTAGAAGCCCTAGCGCTATCAACATCAGAAGGCCAGCCCCGGCTCCATACAGAAGGCCGAATGCGCCGTCTATGTAGCAGAGCATCGTTGCTCCGTAGAGAGTCTGGGGCTGTGATTGATTTAGGAAGCGGTTTCCGTTCATAGTCCTCCGTTCATAGTTCTTTGCATATAGATCTCTAGCTAGTAGATCTCTATCTAGAGTGTGGAGTCTGACTCCGGTCGGGGGCCAATCGCCACACGAGAGCGCAGTTGTCCACACGCTCCGTCGATGTCAGTTCCCCTGTTACGTCGGATCGTGGCTGTGATGCCAAGCATTCTGAGGCGGGCGGCAAAATCGAGAATCCGAACCGTCGAGGATCCTCTAGTAGAAAATCCCTCAGTCGGGTTCAGCGGGATCAAATTTACGTGCGCCCCAAGCGACCCAAGGGGTAGCAGGCGTTTAGCGAGTGCGTTCGCGTGGTAGTCGGTGTCGTTTACATCGGCTATGCAGGCGTACTCAAAAGTGACTCGCCTTCCTTTGCTAGCGGCAAATTCAGCGGCAGCGTCGAGAATCTCTGCTATCGGATAGCGATTGTTTAGTGGAACCATCGTCGAGCGCAGATCGTCGTCAGGTGCGTGTAGTGAGACCGCGAGGGTTACGGGAATCTCCTCTGCGGCGAGTCTCCGGATGCCGGGTACGACCCCGACCGTTGAAACAGTGATGTGGCGCGCTGAGAGTCCTAGATCGCCATGGAGGCGCTCAACCGCTCCCCAGGTCTCGTCGTAATTAGCGAGAGGCTCACCCATGCCCATGAAGACGACGTTCGAGACTCGACGGTTAGATGATTGTGCAGCTCGCAGTACCTGCTCAAGAATCTCGGCGCGGGTTAGATGTCGCTCGAAACCAGCCTGCCCTGTTGCACAGAATGTGCACCCCATCGCACAACCTGCCTGAGACGAGACGCAGACGGTTGCACGACTCGGATACTCCATCAGCACAGTCTCAATCTGTGCAGCATCTTTACGAGACTGCCAGAGCCACTTCCGAGTAAGGCCGTCAGCGCTTACTTCCTCCGTTGTCATATCTAGGGAGAGGGGGAGCCTTTCTTCGAGGATGTCTTTAAGAGATTGTGGAAGGTTTGTTGCGGCCTCTAGCGCGATGCGGGTGCTCCAGAGTGCTTCGTAGATTTGCTTGGCCCTATATCCAGGTAGTCTCAATTTCTCAATGAGGTTCGAGAGGTCTCTCTCTGTGGCGCTATAACGCGCATATACGCTCATTAGAGACTCCGAGTCCAGGCTTGATCTTCTCTTACTTGCTTAAACCCAAGTTTTCCATAGGTCTTCAGAGCGGTGTCGTTGGATGCATCAACGTAGAGCATTCCAATCTCTGAGTGGTGTTTCTTCTCCAAATGTGCGAGGCCCTGCGAGCAGAGGGCAGAACCAATTCCTTGGCCGCCGAACTCAGGGGCGACTGCGATTACGTAGATCTCGCCAATCGGAGGCCTCGCTGTCTCAATGCTTGTTTTGGTCCAGCAGAATCCAACGAAGACATCATCAAGATGAGCCACCAGTAAATCTTCGCTTCGAAACCAAGCCTCCGCTCGCCGATCCGCAAATTTCTCGATGCTCCAATCACCTTGCTCCGGGTGACCAACGAAGCAGCGATTATTCGTCTCTAACCACGCTTGCGTGTCACGCTCCTCTTCGAACGATCTCAAAGAAACGCCGCTCGCCAGACTCAAGGCCTCGACGGGTAGCGGCACCTCAAGCCTGAGCAGGCGTCTCGCCTCAACAAAGCCATTGGTTGAGAGCAATTGAGAGATAGCCAAAGATGTGGTGTCGTCAGAGTTCAATACCCATGCAGTTATCAGCTCTTCTCCGAGACCAGCGATTTTCCCCAAGGCCTCAGCGAGCGGGGGCAGGTACCCTGGGAGAGCGCCTAGACCGAGGCTCCAAACCTTCTCACTCTCGGACGCGTATACAGCAGCTAGCGGCATGTTCTGCTCAAGGGTAAGTGCAGCGAAAGAGCCTCTCCCGGGAGAGACAAGGTCGCGCCATACTCCCTCACCGAAAGGAGCCCAAGTGGTCTCCGCGCAGACAGCGGCATCAAGCTGCATCAGCGCATCGCGGACGCCGGAGTCGACCGTATCGGGCAAGAGTGTGGTTGGCACAGGGCCGAGGGTAGCGTGCGGGCATGGCACTTCCCCGAGGCGCACAGAATCGAGCATCAATTGTGCTTGAGAGACTTGGCTTTGAGTACCTCGGAGCCGAGTGCGAGCTCATCCATGATTCGGCCTTCCAGTTGCTCACGGCCACCATTCTCTCGGCGCAATGTACCGACGTAATGGTCAACTCAGTTACACCTGCACTCTTTGCCAGATTCCCTACCGCGGAGGACCTCGCAGCCGCTGACCCCGAGGAGGTTGAGCGCCTTGTGCACTCAACCGGTTTTTATCGCCAGAAGGCTAAGAACATCGTTGCAATGGCACAGGATTTAGTTGAGCATCACGCAGGGGAGGTGCCAACCGAATTAGCTGACCTTGTAAAACTCCCAGGGGTTGGGCGCAAGACTGGAAATGTAGTCAGGAGTGTGGTCTTTAAACTCCCAGGCTTACCGGTGGATACTCATGTTGGGCGGCTCGCTCGGCGCCTAGATCTCACGCGCGAGGAAGACCCAGTGAAGGTAGAGCTAGAGCTAAACAGATTGATACCGCCAGATCTGAGGGGCGACTTCTCTCTCTTTCTAATCCTCCACGGAAGACGCGTTTGTCCATCGCGCAAACCACGCTGCGCTGATTGCGTGCTCTCAGATATCTGCCCTGCCGCTGGAACAGGTGAACCGAGGTTCACGCGCAAGTAACTAGATTGAGTAGTAACCAAATATAAGAAGAGTTTTAAAGCATCTTCTCTAGACCGTCTACAGCTCTATCCATTGCCCGTCGTGTCGCTGTAAGGGTTCGCTCGGCGCTATCGATATCTACTGCGACAGCCGAGTCGTCTGAGCCTCGGTATCTATCTCCAATTGTGACCACTCTCGATAGAAGGTCGTCTAATACCGATCGAAGCGCTGAGAGTTCGGCATGGTCAGAGGAGGAGGACACGGCCCTACCTTACGGGCGCAAGCGTGTTCTCTCAGTAATCCTCCTAGATGTAGAGCTAGCGGCGGGTACGCTGTCAATCCATGCTGCGACGAATAGACATCAGAGGCGACGCCGTAGACCTCGCGAGGGCTCTCCCCAGTTCGGTGAGTAGCGCTGCCGTGCCAGAGGTTCTCGAATCCGTTCGCTCCATCATCTCCGATGTGCGTAAGCGTGGGGATGAGGCACTCCTTGAATACACCCAGAGGTTTGATGGTATTTCGCTCGGTTCGGTTGCAGTCTCACCCGATTTAGCAAGGGCGGCTTGGGCGTCTACATCACAAGAGCTACAGGATGCTCTCTCCTTCGCCGCAGATCGCATCCGCGGATATCACGAGGCGCAAGTTAGCGATGAGGAGAATGCTGACTGGGGCGCTGACGGAATCTCAGTGGCTGAAATAATTCGCCCCGTATCACGTGCCGGCTTGTATGTACCTGGTGGGCGTGGCGCATACCCCTCAACAGTTCTTATGACTGCGATCCCTGCGAGAGTCGCTGGGGTCCAACAAATTGCCCTCTGCGTGCCGCCCGATAGGGACGGTTCACTCCCGCAATCAACTTTGGCCGCAGCGGCATTGTGTGAGATTGATGAGATTTATAGTGTCGGGGGAGCGCAGGCAATTGCTGCGATGGCTTACGGCACCGAGAGCATCATGGCGGTCGATGTAATAGTTGGCCCAGGTAATCAATACGTGAGCCTCGCTAAGGGTGAGGTCTCGGGCGATGTAGGGATCGACTCGATGGCTGGACCATCCGAGTTGGTAGTTATTGCTGATGACTCCACTCCGCCGGAGTTCATTGCACTAGATCTCATGGCTCAAGCCGAGCACGGCCCTAATGGGACCGCTGTAGTGATTTCATGGAGGGAAGATGTGTTGGAGGCTGTGAACTCTGCACTATCGCTCTTAGTTAAGGATGCTGCGCGGCGCGAAGATATTGAGTCCAACTTCGCGAGTGGTGGAGGATCTGTTCTTGTTCGCGACTGGGAGCAGGCAGTAGAGGTCTCCAACTTCATTGCCCCCGAGCACCTCGAACTCGCCGTCGCTAACCCAGACCTGCTTCTCGGCTCAGTCACCTGCGCTGGAGCAGTCTTCTGTGGACCCTGGGCACCTGCAGTTGTTGGCGACTACATATCGGGTGCAAATCACGTTCTGCCCACGGGGCGCAGTGCACGCTTCGCCAGCGCGTTGCGGGTTGATACCTTTCGCAAGCACATCCACGTTGTACGGGTTGATCGTGCAGGGCTCGAACGAGTCGCTCCTTATGTCGCAGCATTAACGCGGGCGGAGGGGCTATTCGCCCATGGAGATGCCGTGGCGCGCAGGGTGGAGCAATGAACCCAATTCAACCGAGAGACGACCTACGTGCTCTGTCGGGTTATCACTCTCCGAGCCTCAATGTCCCAGTTCGCCTCAATGCAAATGAAAGTCCGCTGCCTCCGCCGGCTGCATTTGTAGATGATTGGCTTGAAGCGCTCCGAACAGTTCCATTGAATCGCTACCCTGACCGAAGTGCTCGAATTCTACGGGCGTCCCTAGGTGAGTCGCTAGGGCAGCCAACAGAGCGCATCTTCTGTGCGAACGGTTCAAATGAGGTTCTGCAGACACTCATGCTTACTTACGGAGGCCCGGGTAGGAAGGCCTTAATAATTGAGCCGACATACGCACTCCACTCTCACATCGCGAGAATCACTGGAACCGAGATTGTAAGCGGTGCACGCAGGGTTGATTTTACGATTGATCCAGATGAACTCGAGTCCATAATCAAGAGCAACAATCCGGATTTAGTATTTCTATGTAGTCCAAATAATCCATCGGGCACCGTTGATGCAGCCGCAGTTCTCGACGCCGCATTGAATTCCGCTCGCGGACTTGTAATTGTTGATGAGGCCTATGGCGAGTTCTCGCCGAGCAGTGCTATCGGGCGCGTCAATGAAGATTCGGCATTGGTTGTAGTGAAGACCTACTCAAAGGTTTGGTCCATGGCAGCACTTCGCCTTGGATACTGCATTGGTCCGAGATGGGTAGTTGAGGAGCTAGAGAAGGTCGTGCTCCCGTACCACCTTGCTGCTGCAACGCAATCTGCAGGGATCGCAGCGTTGAAGTATCGCGCCGAGATGGATGCTCGAGTCGCTGAATTGGTCTCAGAACGCGAGCGCCTCATGGAGGGGCTTCGAGGCTTCGAAGCCCTCGAGCCCCTGCCTTCTGGCGCTAATTTCATTCTTTTCAGAGTTGGGAAGCCTGGCGACGTAGAGGCATCATCACGCCTCTGGGACGGCCTAGTAAAACACGGAGTACTCATTCGAGATTTCTCGGCCTGGCCAGGCGTTGAGGGGTGTCTGCGGGTAACAGTCGGTAGCCGTGGAGATAACGACGCCTTCCTAACGGCCTTAGGGTCCATATTGCGCGAGAGTGGAGACTCATGACGACAAGACAAGCATCACGCCAGAGAAAAACCGCAGAGACCTCTATCGAGGTAGAGCTTCTTGTAGACGGTTCTGGTACCGCCTCGGCAAGTACTGGTATCCCGTTCTTCGATCACATGCTCGAGCAACTCGGGAAGCACGCCGGGTTCGACCTAAAAATCGTAGCGACCGGTGACCTTGAGGTTGATACACATCACACAATCGAGGATGTTG
>JBAXPT010000020.1:0-18142 GCA_037132095.1 Actinomycetes bacterium | reverse complement strand
GAGGAGTTTCACGAACGGTGGCGAGGTCGCCATGCCGATCTAATTGCGCAGAGCCCGGCAGCCAAGGGCCTAATTCGCTATGAGCAGAGCCATCGCTCGCTTCGGGATTATGAGCGCGAAGACTGCCCCTTCGATGGCATGGCGACACAGTGGTATGAGTCCTGGGATGCCTTCATTGATATGTACTCCAACACCGAGTACCAAGCAACAGTCGGCGCTGACGAGAACGACCTCTTCGATCAGCAGGCGCTCGTAGCTGTCTTTACTGAGGTAGAGGACGTCATCGTAGAACGCCCTGCGGGTTTGACCGCTCCGTATACCCGCCTCTGCTGCGCAGTGCGGCGCAAGCCTGGCATGGAGATCGAGGAGTTTCATACTTACTGGCTTGAGCAGCACGGCCCGCTCAATCGTGACGACGCAGAGATTCGAAAGTTCTTTCTCGCATACGAACAGAACCACCGCATGCGCTCCGATTACGCGCGAAAGGACTGCGATGTAGATGGAGTAACAATCCAGACATTTGCAAGCGCACGTGATTTCTACGCAATGGCACTCGACCCGATCTATGCAGAGCGCATTAACCCCGACGAGTTGAAGTTCTTGGCACGCGACAACCTCATCTGGCTACTGACCGATGCCGAGGAAGTGATACTCGACCGACGCTCTTAACGCGTATCTATTACTCGCCCGGGCCTAGAGGCAGAGCTCTGCCATTGTGCGCAGCGTGTTCTCGTCTCCGTATAGAAGAATCTGAGTAACGCATGATTCACGCCACATCTCAAGGTCGTCGCGAATCTTCTCTTTAGGGCCAATGAGCGCAGTCTCCTCAATAAGGGAGAGCGGGACCATGGCTGCAGCCTCGTCCTTCTTGCCCTCAAGGTAGAGCTCCTGAATCTTCTTCGCCTCACCCTCGTAGCCCATACGCCCAAATACATTGGCGTGGAAGTTCATATCGCGCGCACCCATGCCGCCGATGTAGAGAGCAAGAACTGGCCGCAGGAACGACGCAGCCTCCTCGACGTTGTCGTGAATAATTATGGGGACAGTCGCAGCAACCTCAAAATTATCGATGCTCCGTCGTGCCCCGGGCCGACTAAATCCTTCGTTCAGCGCTGCGCGATAGAAATCATCTGCCTTTGGAGAGAAATATATAGATAGCCAGCCATCTGCAATCTCAGCGGTTAGCGCAACATTCTTTGGCCCCTCAGATGCAAGGTAGATCGGTAGGTCCTCGCGAAGCGGGTGCGTAATAGACCGCACGGCTTTGCCATAACCAGTACCACCCTCCACAGGGAGTTTGTAGTGCTCGCCGCTGTATACAAGAGGCTCGTCACGCTTGAGAATCTTTCGGATTATCTCTACATACTCTCGAGTTCGCGCAAGGGGCTTTGCATACTCCTGCCCGTACCATCCCTCAACGACCTGCGGACCCGATGCACCGAGACCAAGGATGAAACGGCCATTTGTTAAGTGATCCATCGTGATGGCGGCCATAGCCATAGCGGTAGGGGTACGCGCAGAAATTTGAGCGATTGATGTACCTAGTTGAAGGCGTTTAGTACCAGCACCCCACCAGGCGAGCGGGGTAAGCGCATCCGAGCCATATGCCTCAGCGGTCCAAGCACTCTCGTAGCCAAGGTCCTCCGCCAACGCAAGAAGCTCCGGTACTCCTGTCGGCGGCCCTGCTCCCCAGTAGCCAATCATGAATCCGAGTTTGAGTTGCTTAGACATTATTCAGGGCCTCTTCATTCGTTGGGCTAGTAGTGATGAATAGTGGGAGCTGGCAAGAATTTTAGTAATGGAGAGCGATGGTTATAAAAATATTATTAGACGATGGCATCGAGTAGTCGGTCTATCTCAGATGGATCATTTGTAGTGGGAACCAATATGAATTCCTGACACCCAGCCTCTTCGAGCGCCGCCATGCGATCCTTAAGAACTCCCGGGTTAGAGAGTATGCAGAGGTCAGCCATTGCAGCGGCAGCCTTGGGGCCGAAAGTAGATAGATACTCAGAGGCATATGTATGGAGACGCTGAGGTGCGTCCGGGCCAAGAGCAAACCATGAAGACGTGGTGAGAAACGGCTTTGTCTCTCGCCCTGCATCGCTCCAAGCGGTGCGCACTGCAGCGAATGTAGAGGACACTTCGTCGGCATCGGGGCCGAGGCTGAACCCCGCTAGGCCGTCTGCCCACTCTGCGCTACGAGCTAGTGACTTCGGACCCATCGATGCAGTCCACAGCGGCGGCCCTCCCTCTTGCACCGGAGCGGGGCCGATAGATGGGACTCCATCAATAACCTCCTCGCCTAGCCAGATTCGCTTCATTTGATCAACCTGCTCATCGAGTCGCTCGAAGCGTCTACGGAATGGCGTACTCAGAGCGTTGTAATCCTGCTCGCGCCCACCTACTCCAACCCCAAGCGTAAACCTCCCGTCGGAGAGCACATCAATAGTCGCCGCCTGCTTAGCAATACGCACCGTGTCGTGTGTAGGCAATACAGCGATAGTTGCGATGATTCGAACGCGTTCGGTCGCAGCTGCAGCGAACGCGAGTGTGGAGACCATCTCATGACTATGAAATGCAGTGCGCTCCCCTACAGCAATGCTTGAGAATGGACCGTCATCAATTCGACGACACCACTCAAGTGTCGTTGCTCGATCAGTCCCTGCAACAAAGGATGGGAGTGTAAGCGCAAGATCCATCAATATTTAAACCCCATCACTACTTAAAACCCATCGCTACTTAAAACCCATCATCTTCGAGGGGTTGTCTTTAAGCGTTCTTTGGGGTCTCTTTGAAGGGCTTTCCCTTAAACGGGTCAGGCTCTTTGGGGAGCCCAAGTGCACGCTCGCCAATAATGTTGCGCTGAACTTGATCAGTACCTCCGTAGATAGCAGGCCCTGGAGAGAAGATGACCTGCTCCTGAACCACTCCGTCGGTAGGTGCGTCATCTCCATAGAGCATCATGTCTGGCCCCATGATGCTCGTTGCTACATCGCGATGCAGCCTGAGCATGTCAGACATCATCAACTTTGCGACGTTGGGCAGGCCAATCGAGACACCACGACCGCGCATGCGCAGTGACGTATACCTTCCAATCTGCTGAAGAATCCAGAGTTGGGCCAACCCCTGGCGCACAACCGGGTCGGCATTCTTCTCTTTCTCCTTTGCAATCCCAATCAATTGCCCAGCGAGTCCCCCTTTACCGCCACCCCCGCCGGATCCACCACCACGCCTATTACCAATGTGATTAGTCACCGGAGTATCAAGATTCCCTGCGATCGGACCGGGGAATGCTCCGCCCGCTGCACCGCTCCCACCGCTACCGAGACCTGCACGCTCTGCAGCAAGAGTTGTGTTCGCAACTGCCCAACCATTATTGAGGCCACCAAGGATGTCCGCATCACGGACGCGCGCTCCATCAATGAAGACCTCGTTGAAGAGTGCACGGCCAGTCATCTCTCGAAGGGGCCGAATCGTTACACCGGGCTGATCCATCTCAAATCGGAAATACGTGATACCCGCGTGCTTAGGCGCATCTGGATCGGTCCGAGCAATCAGCATCCCAAGGTTGGTTAACTGTGCTGTCGAGGTCCATACCTTCTGACCCTCAATAATCCACTCGTCGCCGTCCTTTGTTGCTTTGCACTGCATGCCGGCAAGGTCTGAGCCAGCGCCCGGCTCACTGAATAGCTGACACCAAGCGTCTCGTCCATCGAGAATGCGCAGCAACCAATCGTCCTTCTGCTCACGAGTTCCGTGGGAGACGATGGTTGGGGCGGTCAAGAGGTAGCCGAGACCAGCCGGGGGTCCGATGGCCCCAGCGTTGGCGAGTTCTTCGCTGACGATATTGGCAAGGCCGCGGTGATAGCCCTTGCCAAAATCCTCAACAGCGAATGTCGGGGCTGCGTAGCCAGAGAGCGCTAGCCGGCTCCACCACTCGGAGACGCTCAAAGTCTCATCCCAGTTATCAGCAAGCCAAGCGCGAACTTCGCTGCGTACTGAATCTGCTGTAGTTGCACTCATCGGTAAATCTCCTAATTTGTTATCGGTATTTTTTATTGGTGCTTCATTGAATTTGTAAATTCGTAAAAATTTAGTGAATCAAGTTTCGCGAGGATTCCCAATTCGATTTATCAAATAGGTTTATAGGCCTAGCAACTCAACTCCGCGCTCGATAGGGCGAGCTATTACTGCCTTGCTCCCTATTCGTAGGATAGGTCGCTGCATGAGTTCAGGGTGCTGGAGCAATAGTTTCGAGATCGACGCTGCCGTGACGTAGTCGTTCTTATCAAGCCCAAGTTCACCGAAGCGTTTGTCTTTTCGAACGACCTCAGATAGATCGCCATCGAGCTGGGAGAGGAGCGCCTTAATCTGAGGAGCATCGAGAGGGGTCTTGAGGTACTCGATGACCTCCACCTCAACTCCCCGTTCGGCTAAATCAGCGAGGAGGCGGCGAGAGGTACCACACGCTGGATTATGGAGAACCTCTGTCTTAGCCACAGGGCAAGACGCTACCGTTTCCTGACCATGAGCGGCCATGTCAGGGCCGAGTATTGACGAGAGTATTGACCAGACTTCTGGCATGGCCTAGAAGCTAAGAGTCAACAAGAGAACCCCCAAGTTAATTCGCGTGAGCCTGAGCGTTAAATGGGATTCTTGTGCCCCTAGTCACTAGGTTCGCTCGGCAGGGAGTACCCACGGAGTGGCTAATCTTTGGTTCTCACATACCGAGGAGCGGAACATGACCACGACCAGCGGCGAGACTAGAACTGAGACCTCAACTGAACTCGTTCCAGAGCGACGCTTCTTGGGGCGCGACGATGTGAACGACATTGAGTCGATTCTGCGCGATGACGAGACCAACTTTGGCGATATCTCGCACTCAACGGTTACCCGTGGCGATGCTGTTTTCACATGGGATTACGAGCGCACCCGACCTGGGCTCTCCAAACTGTACGAAAAAGCAAAAGACTCAATGTGGAATGGCGAGACCGATCTTGATTGGTCAATAGATGTTGACGTTGAGAAGGTCGCTAGCGAGATGTCCGGAGCGGTAGAGCAGTTCCGCCGCATGATGGTTTCACTAGACGACTCACCTGTGCGCCTCTGGGGACCCAAGGAGTGGACAGAGTTCGAGATGGAGGCATTCAACTGGCGCATGAGTCAGTTCCTACATGGCGAGCAGGGCGCACTCGTCTGCACGGCGAAGATTGTTGTTACTACTCCGTGGATCGACGCCAAGTACTACGCCGCTGCGCAGGTCATGGACGAGGCCCGCCACGTTGAGGTCTTCGCCAAATATCTCAATACGAAACTCGGGGGCGCATACCCCGTCAATGCAAACCTTCAGATGCTCATCGATGATGTCCTCGGAGACCCACGCTGGGATATGACTTACATGGGAATGCAGATCATGATTGAGGGTCTTGCCCTTGCTGCATTTGGATTCATGTATCAAATAACCGAAGAGCCCTTGCTTAAAAAACTCCTCCGTTACGTTATGTCCGATGAGGCACGACATGTTGCGTTTGGAGTGCTCTCGCTTCAGGAGTACTACCAGCAGCTCGATGGCAAAGAGATTCGCGAGCGCCAAGAGTTTGCGTTCGAGGCTGCGATTCGCATGCGCGACCGCCTCATGATGCATGCAGTATGGGAGAAGATGGGCATCAGCAAACGCGCATATACAGAGATGCTCTTTAAAGTGCGTGCTCAGGGAACCAATCCATTCCAGGCAGCACTCTTCTCCAAGATTGTCCCTAACTGCAAGAAACTTGGACTCCTCGATGCTGGGGATGGTTGGCTTAGAGAGAAGTTCACTGAGATCGGCGTGATCCAGTTTGAGGACTTCACAGACACGGGCGAAGAGTACGAACTCCTCGATGAAGTTGCCAGAGATCGGGCAAATGCTTCGTAGGCTTTAATACTCCCAGTAGACAACTGGAGCAGCGATAGCGCTCTCGAGTCTGCGCAAGTAATCCTCTCTATCAATCTCCACTACCCCCATCGACTCAAGATGGGGAGTACTCCATTGAACATCGAAGAGACTCCCTCCACCTGCCCTTAGCCTCTCCTCCGTCGCGACCATTGCAGCCTTCGACGCATCTGTGACGCGATGGAACATCGACTCCCCGGCGAATAGACCGCCGATCGAGACTCCATAGAGTCCACCAACAAGATCGCTCCCCTGCCAGACCTCAATAGAGTGAGCCCATCCAAGCTCGAAGAGGCGTTCGTAAGCGGATACAAAGTCGTCATCGATCCAGTTGCCATCGTCTCGGTTCTCCGCACATGCTCGCATTACCCCCGCGAAATCAGTATCGATCCTTATCTCAAAATCGCGAAGAGATCGCTTCAAAGTGCGGCTTATATGCAGTCCGCCGAGTGGGATGACTGAGCGAGGATCCGGAGAGAACCATGCGAGAACTTTGTCGGGGCCCACACGCATCGGGAATAACCCTGATCGATAGGCGTCAAGCAGAGTCCCAGCATCGAGATCAGCGCCATAACCAACAATCTCGTCGAGGGCCGGCGAGCGCGGATCAGGCATCGTCCACCTAGATGGTTCAGGCTCGATAGGAACCCGCTGCGACATTCTGCGTTAGATGCTCAGCGGGGCAGGCAGGTCGCTCTCGCCCACCAACCAAGTATCTACAGATGCTGCACAAGAACGCCCCTCAGCGATTGCCCAGACAATAAGACTCTGCCCTCTCCCCATGTCTCCGCAGACAAAGACTCCATCGACATTTGTGACCCAGTCGCTATTGCGAGCAACGTTGCCGCGTGGGTCGAGCGAGACGCCAAACTGCTCAAGCATTCCAGTGCCCTGCGGGCCGGTAAAACCCAGAGCTAAGAGCGCAAGATCGCAGGGCAAATCAAAGTCGCTCCCATCAACCTTCTCGAAAGACATCCGCCCATCGGTAAACTTCTGCTCAACCTCATGTGCGCGCAGTGCTTTTACGTTGCCGTTGTCATCGCCGATAAAGCACTCAGTGTTGACAGAGAAGACGCGCTCCCCACCCTCTTCATGGGCAGAGGAGGTACGCATCATTAGTGGCCATTGAGGCCATGGAGTGCTCTCAGCACGCTCCTCTGGCGGTCTCGGCATGATCTCGAACTGATGCACGGAGGCAGCGCCATGTCGATGTGCAGTGCCGAGGCAGTCTGCGCCGGTATCGCCACCACCGATGATCACCACATGCTTGCCCTTGGCGGACGTTGGGTGCTCTGAGATGTCGCCAGCCTGAACGCTATTCGCTGGAGGCAAGAACTCCATTGCCTGCATTACTCCGTTTAACTCGCGCCCTGGAACTGGGAGGTCACGCGCGATAGTTGATCCACCCGCAAGAATTATCGCGTCAAAATCAGATTTCAGTGACGCAACGGAGATGTTCTCACCGACATTTGAGTTCACCCGAAACTCTGTACCCTCGGCCTCCATCTGCTCCAAACGACGGTCTAGGAAGCGCTTCTCCATCTTGAACTCAGGTATGCCGTAGCGCATAAGCCCACCGATGCGATCCGCACGCTCGAATACCACGACGCTGTGCCCTGCACGCGTGAGTTGCTGAGCCACGGCGAGTCCGGCTGGACCCGAACCAACTACGCAGACCTTCTTGCCTGTCTTGGTAGTTGCAATTACTGGCTCTATCCAGCCTTCATCCCAGGCTCGCTCAATAATTGTTACCTCGACCTGTTTGATACTCACCGCATCTTCATTAATGCCGAGAACACATGCAGACTCGCAAGGTGCTGGACATAGGCGTCCCGTGAACTCAGGAAAATTATTCGTGGCATGAAGGCGATCGATTGCCTCATGCCAGTCGTCGCGATATACAAGATCATTCCACTC
Organism: Actinomycetes bacterium; assembly: GCA_037132095.1. Classification (GTDB taxonomy): domain Bacteria; phylum Actinomycetota; class Acidimicrobiia; order IMCC26256; family IMCC26256; genus IMCC26256. The sequence goes on along the minus strand of JBAXPT010000020.1, from coordinate 10,290 downwards.
GGGGATGAGATTGCCTAGCGGGCAGCCGTTATGGCAAAACGGAATACCGCAGTCCATACAGCGTGCCGCCTGTTCCTTTAGGTCTGAGACGGCAAAGGGCTCGTAGACCTCGCGCCAGTCCTTTAAACGCAGTTCGACAGGGCGCCGCTTTGGTCCCTCTCGGTCGTACTTCATAAATCCTGTTGCTTCACCCATATCAGTTCCGTCCGCTCATACGCGCGAGGCAGCCATAATGGCTTCCTCGACCGTGAGTCCACGCTCTTCTGCGGTTCTAGCCGCATCGAGCACTCGTTTGTAATCCTGAGGCATTACCTTCACAAAGCACCCAACCTCAGAGTGCCAATCAGCAAGAATCCGCTGCCCTACCGCAGATCCAGTCTCCTCTACGTGCATTGCAATTGCGTCGCGTAGCCACTCCCGATCATCTTCATCGAGGGCATCAAGGTCAACCATCTCTCGGTTCAGCCGCGTGTAGAAGTTGCCTTCCGGGTCATATACAAAGGCAACTCCGCCGGACATTCCAGCCCCGAAGTTACGGCCAGTCTTACCGAGCACCACAACCCTTCCACCGGTCATGTACTCACACGCATGATCGCCGACACCCTCAACCACTGCAGTAGCACCTGAGTTGCGCACACAGAAGCGCTCACCTACTACACCGCGTAGGTAAGCCTCGCCGCCTGTCGCTCCATAGAGGATTACGTTGCCAGCGATGATGTTCTCCTCTGCGAGGAACACACTCTCCGAAGAAGGCCTCACAACGATTCTCCCGCCAGAGAGGCCCTTGCCGACATAGTCATTTGCGTCGCCCTCTAAGCGAAGCGTGATTCCTCTCGGCACGAATGCACCGAAGGATTGGCCGGCAGAGCCTGTGAAGTCGATGCTGATCGTTCCATCTGGAAGGCCTGCTGCACCGTGACGACGAGTTAACTCTGACCCGAGCATTGTTCCAACTGTTCGGTTGATGTTGCGAACGCTCGAAGCGAACCGCAGTGGCTCTCCAGTATCTAGCGTCGATAGCGATTTCTTAATCAGTTCGACATCTAGGGCCCTATCGAGTCCGTGGTCCTGCGATTTAGTACAGAGTCGATCCTGCTTTGATTCATCAAACTCTGGAACGTAGAGGATTGGCGATAGGTCTAGGCCCGCAGCCTTCCAATGATCTACAGCCTTCTGGGTGTCGAGCATCTCAGCATGGCCTACGGCCTCGGCGATACTCGCGAATCCAAGCTCTGCTAGGAGCGAGCGAACCTCCTCCGCTATGAACTCAAAGAAATTGACAACAAACTCTGGTTTGCCCGTGTACTTCTTGCGCAGTTCGGGGTTCTGGGTTGCAACGCCAACAGGGCAGGTATCGAGATGACAGACACGCATCATTACGCAGCCGCTAACCACTAGTGGTGCTGTTGCAAATCCGAACTCCTCGGCACCTAGAAGGGCGGCAACAATCACGTCACGCCCGGTCTTTAGCTGCCCGTCTGTCTGTACAACGATTCGATCTCGTAGACCATTAAGCAGCAGCGTCTGCTGTGTCTCTGCGAGTCCAAGTTCCCACGGGCCACCTGCATGCTTCACTGAGGTAAGAGGCGAAGCACCGGTCCCACCGTCGTGACCCGAGATCAGCACAACATCTGCATGAGCCTTTGCGACGCCAGCAGCGACCGTACCCACACCAACCTCGGCAACAAGTTTTACGTGAATCCTCGCTACTGGGTTCGCGTTCTTTAAGTCGTGAATTAACTGAGCTAGATCCTCAATTGAGTAGATGTCGTGGTGCGGAGGAGGAGAGATGAGCCCGACACCAGCGGTTGAGTGACGAGTCTTGGCGATCCATGGGTAGACCTTGTGGCCTGGGAGCTGGCCGCCCTCTCCTGGCTTCGCACCTTGAGCCATCTTGATCTGAATGTCGTCGGCGTTGACTAAGTACTCGCTTGTAACACCGAATCGGCCGGAGGCAACCTGCTTAATAGCGGAGCGACGTAGATCGCCATTCGCATCGGGCGTGAAGCGATCAGAGTCTTCACCACCTTCACCTGTATTGGACTTTGCTCCAAGACGGTTCATCGCGATAGCCATCGTCTCGTGGGCCTCAGCTGAGATCGATCCATAAGACATAGCGCCGGTTGAGAAGCGTTTTACTATCTCTGAGACCGGCTCTACCTCATCAATCGAGATTGGTGGGCGGACTCCACCCTTAAAACTAAAGAGCCCACGCAGTGTCGCCAAACGCGCAGATTGGTCATCAACAAGGCGCGTGTACTCCTTAAATACATCGAAACGCCCTGTTCGAGTCGCGTGCTGAAGTTTGAAGACCGTCTCTGGGTTGAATAGGTGGTACTCGCCTTCACGGCGCCACTGGTAGTCGCCGCCAACCTCAAGTGTTCGGTGTGCACGCTCTTGGGGGCGCGCGGGGTAGGCCGAGGCATGGCGCTGCGCCACCTCGGCAGCGATTACATCAAGATCTATCCCACCTAGACGACTAGTCGTGCCGGTGAAGTACTCATCAATCACCGAGTCGCTAATGCCGATCGCCTCAAAGACCTGAGCCCCTGTATATGACGCGACAGTGGAGATGCCCATCTTGGACATGATCTTAAGAATGCCCTTCCCAGCGGCCTTTAGATACTGCTTAGAGGCTTTTCGGGGAGTGAGGTCCAGATGCCCATCTGTAATGAGGTCGCGTAGCGCATCGAAGACCAGATATGGGTTTACCGCTGCAGCACCAAACCCAATCAGGAGCGCAAGGTGATGCACTTCACGCGCGTCGCCCGTCTCAACGATTAAGCCCACACGCGTGCGCGTCTTCTCTCGAATGAGATGGTGATGCACCGCAGAGGTTGCAAGGAGGGCCGGAATCGGGGCCTGGTCCTTATCTGCGTATCGGTCTGAGAGGATTACGAGGTTTGCACCACCTGCAATTGCGTCACTCGCCATTCGGCGAACATTCTCGATCGCTTCGCCGAGAGCAGCGCCTCCCCCAGCAACCGGGTAGAGGATGTCGATAGTGACGGGCTTGAACCCCTCGACTCCCCCCTCTTCATCGATGTAGCGCAGTTTCGCTAGATCATCGTTGTCGATGATCGGGTGCGGAAGCACAATCTGTCGGCACGACTCAGGCCCTGGAGAGAGCAGGTTTGACTCCGGACCGACTGTCGAACCAATAGAGGTAACCAACTCCTCGCGGATTGCATCAAGCGGCGGATTCGTTACCTGTGCGAATAGCTGCTGGAAGTAGTCGTATAGGGGCCGAGCACGATTGGAGAGAACTGCTATCGGCGTGTCGGTACCCATTGAGCCGAGTGCCTCTGCGCCGGTACGCGCCATTGGGGCAACGAGCACTCGCATCTCTTCTTGCGTATAGCCAAATAGCCTCTGCTGCTGTATCGCAGTCGAATGCACGGGGCTGAGCGCCACTCGTGAAGGAACGTCATCTAGGTGAACAAGGCCTGCATCGAGCCAGTCCGCGTAGGGCTGATCACTCGCGAGTCCGGCCTTGATCTCTTCATCCTCAATGATGCGACCCTGAGCGGTATCGACGAGGAACATACGCCCGGGCTCAAGGCGTCGCTTCATCACGATACTTGCTGGGTCTATATCAAGGACCCCTACCTCAGAGGCCATGATGACTAATCCATCATCTGTGACCCAAATACGCGACGGCCGCAGGCCATTGCGATCGAGCACAGCGCCGATGACTGTTCCATCGGTAAATGCAATATCAGCCGGTCCGTCCCATGGCTCCATCACCGAGGAGTGAAAACGATAGAAGGCTCGCTTCTCTGCGCTCATGGACTCGTGGTTCTCCCATGCCTCTGGGATCATCATCAACACTGCATGTGGAAGGGACCGGCCACCAAGGTGGAGCAGTTCTAGAACTTCATCGAACGATGCAGAGTCTGAGCCGTTTGGATCACAGATTGGGAAGATGCGATCTAGGTCGCCTGGAAGGAGGTCCGAGGCGAGAAGCGCCTCCCGTGCACGCATCCAGTTTCTATTGCCTTTAAGTGTGTTGATCTCTCCGTTATGTGCAACGAATCGATAGGGGTGCGCAAGGGGCCAAGATGGAAATGTGTTGGTTGAGAAACGCGAGTGCACCAGGGCGAGCGAGCTCTCTATCCGCTCGTCGCTGAGTTCCGGGAAGAACTCTCTGAGTTGCGGAGTGGTGAGCATTCCCTTATAGACAATTGTTCGCGCCGAGAGGCTCGAGAAGTAAACCTTCTCGCCAGTGGCTGAGAGCACCTCACGCTCAACACGCTTACGAGCGATAAATACCATGCGATCTAGCTCAATACCGCTCAGGTCACTTGTCTCGCTAAGCGCAGAGCCGGTGATAAATACCTGCCGAAATGATGGCATTGCTGCGCGAGCAGACGCGCCGATCATCGACGAATCAGTTAGTACTTCTCTCCAGCCAATTACAACAAGACCTTCATCGGCGACGATCGCGTTAATTGCCTTCTCCGCAAGATCAGCCTCGGCAGACGATGAAGGCAGGAAAGCGATACCGGTCGCGTATGCACCGGGCTCAGGGAGTTCAAACTCGACAACGGCGCGGTAGTAAGCATCGGGTACCTGAATCAATATCCCGGCACCATCACCGGTATTCGTCTCGCTCCCAGAGGCTCCGCGGTGCTCGAGGTTGCAGAGAGCGTTGATGCCCTTCTCGACGAGGCTATGCGTGCGGCGACCGTGCATATCGACTACAAATGCAACACCGCATGCGTCGTGCTCAAATGCGGGGTCATAGAGACCTTGAGGTGCAGGAATTTGAAGAGCCATGGAGCTGGTTTCGCTTTCGTCGTTCGTCGGGTCTGAGATGCGGCAAGACTCTCTCGAGCCCTAGATCGCAGTTACCTCAGGTATTGAATTCACCGACGGGACGACATTGGCCCGCTTGGTCCCCACAAGATACACGATGGGCCCCTCTAAACCCAAAAATTAAGGGCTGAAGCCGAATTAACTGAGCAGCGACCGTGCAATCTGGGAGATCTGTATCTCGTCGGTACCGGCGTAGATCTGTAGAACCTTGGCGTCACGCGCCAACTGCTCTACCTCGTACTCAGCCATATACCCGTTACCACCGTGCAACTGCACCGCCTCTAGGGCAACCTCCATAGCGGCTCGGGCAGAGTAGAGCTTCATGACAGATGCCTCAGCGAGTTCAAGACCAACTCCGACTGCAGCTTTCTCGATGCTACGGAAGACCATATTCTCCAGGTTGAATCTCGCCATCTCCATTCGGGCCAACTTGTCCTGAATTAGCTGGTGCTCCCCGATCGGCTTACCGAAGCGCACACACTCCTTGGCGTAGGCGATGCTTAGCTCGAGGCAGCGATCAACAATTCCAAGTGCCATTGCCGCAACACCAACACGCTCAATAGAGAAGGCCTGCTTGGCTCCCTCACGATAAGGAACATCCTCAGTCTCGCCGAGGAGGCGATCCTTCCCTACGCGCACATCCGAGAGGAAGAGCATTCCCGTTGGGGATGAGTGCATCCCCATCTTGCGCATTGGCTTGGTCTGCTCGAAACCCTCCATACCTTTATCAAGTACGAAGGAGAGGATCTTGCGCTCAGAAGGCGGGTTGCCTTCATCGAGTTTGCAGATAAATACAGTGGTATCCGCGTATGGGCCATTTGTAATAAATGTCTTCGACCCATTTAACAAGTACTCGTCGCCATCACGACGCGCCGTCGACTGCATTCTGCCAAAGGCATCAGAGCCTGAGTCGGGCTCAGTAATTGCCCATGCACCGACCTTCTCAAAGGTGAGGAGATCTAGCGCCCAACGCTCTTTCTGTCGCACTGTTCCGCGACTCATGATTGTGCCAGCACCAAGCCCGGTGCTCACGCCCATTGCAGTGACAAGACCTGGCGAGCATCTGCAGAGTTCAATTATCGGGATGAGGGTCATCCCCGCGTTGTTCCCAGCAGCCTCTCTGCCCTCAAGTGGTGCTGCTGTTCCCGCCTCCACCTCCTTGTCTCGTTTAATGCGGCGGGAGAAGGAGTCACGCGCCATCTGATCCATTCCAAACGTGCGGTAGAAAGAGCGAATCACGTCGTATGGAGGGGTATCTCCAAACTCAAGCTCGTCACGAAGAGGGCGAACCTCTGCCTCGATGAACTGGCGAACCGCATCGCGGATCATCTTGTGCTCTTCGCTCCACTCGTACATTTGGATCCTCTCAGGGCAAAGGTGGCTGGTCCCATAACGACAGGCCAACACGGTCAGAGGGCAGGCTATCGGCGAGGGCTTCTCACTTGCGAGCCGGGTGCCTGCGTAATTGGGCAGAGGCATCGTGGAAATAGCCGCTGCGCGCGATACCGTCACACCTTATGCCGATGCCATCCTCACCTAGCGCTATCGACCTCATGATTGCTTTACCCCCCAAAGGTGACCCCAAGCACTGGTACGACTTCCTGCGCAGTCAACTCCACGATCACGAAAGCCTTGAGGAGTTTGAGTTCCCGGCCCAGTACATGTTCAAGCACGTCCCGCATCTAGGGGTAGTTGAGGATCCGATCGGTTACCTCATCGAGCAGATGGATCATCACGGGATTGCAAAGGGAATGCTTGGAGTATCAGCAGATGCGGAAGACTCACTAGAGGCTCTGCGCCTGCACCCAGATCGCTTCTTCGGCTCCTTCGAGGTTGACCCTAATAAGGGCATGGAGGGCGTTCGCGAACTCGAGTATGCCGTGAAGACTCTCGGGGTCAAGGCAGCGACCGCTTTCCCCGCCGGGCTAAATCCCCAAGTTCCGATCAACGACAAGAAGTTCTACCCGATCTACGCCAAGTGCGTTGAGCTTGATATCCCAATCTGCGTATGCGCTGGTATTCCGGGCCCGCGGGTTCCATTCGCCGTTCAAGATGTAGCCCTCATCGATGAGGTCTGCTGGTTCTTCCCTGACCTTAAATTCGTTACACGCCATGGATGCGAACCATGGGCTGACCTTGCGGTGAAGTTGATGCTCAAGTGGCCCAACCTCTACTACTCCACGAGCGCATTCGCGCCTAAGTTCTACCCAAAAGCAATCATTGATTACGCCAACACTCGAGGAGCCGACAAAATTATGTATGCCGGCTACTTCCCGATGGGGCTAAGCCTCGATCGAATCTTCGAGGAGATGCCAGGGGTCGGATTCCGCGACCACGTCTGGCCAAAGTTCCTCCATGAAAACGCACGAAAGGTATTTAAACTCGATGAGTGACGCATACTTCGAGGCATGGCGCGGCGGCGTCGTCGACACAATGATCGGCATCCCCGCAACGGCCGCGGATCGCAAGCGCGATCACTACGACAAGTTCGCTAGTCAGATCCTCGACAAAGAGGCGCGCGAGCAGTTCACCTTTCCTGCCCAGTACATGTTTAAGGATGTTCCAGACTTCGACTCGATCGAAGACCCTGTAGCGCTATTAGTTGCCGAGATGGATCTATTCCACGTTCAGTGGGGGCTCCTAAACGTGGGCTCGAATCCAGTTGCTCGCCAAGCAGTAGCAGACCACCCAGACCGGTTTGTTGGCGGATGCTCGATCGACCCGAACTCTGGCATGGATGGAGTGCGCCACCTCGAGCGCGCGTATCACGAGTTCGGAGCGCGCTCTGCGCAGGTATTCCCGGCTGGTCTCGTTCCGCAGGTCGATATCAATGACAAGAAGATGTACCCGCTCTACGCGAAGTGCGTTGAGTTAGACATCCCGGTATTTGTAAACGTTGGAGTGCCTGGGCCTCGTGTACCGATGGCATGCCAAGACGTTGCCCATGTCGATGAGGTCTGCTGGTTCTTCCCCGAACTCAAACTCGTAATGCGTCATGGCGCAGAGCCTTGGGTTGATCTCGCTGTGAAGTTGATGCTCAAGTGGCCAAACCTCTACTACTCCACTAGCGCATTTGCCCCCAAGCACTACCCGAGAGAGATCATTGACTACGCGAACACACGCGGTGCAGACAAGATCATCTACGCGGGTTATTACCCAATGGGGCTGAGCCTCGAGCGCATCTTTGCCGAGATGCCAGATGTCCCCTTTCGTGACCACGTATGGCCAAAGTTCCTAAGGGAGAATGCAATGCGAGTTCTCGGAATAGATCTCTGAGATGGCTAGTGACGGAGAGAGCCCTAAAGGGGTAAATGAAGCCGTAAATAAAGCGTTCGCCGCAGCACTCGCTGGTGGCGTTGTAGATACTGCCGTTGGCGTCCCGAAGTCACGTGAAGAGATGTTTGCCTTCTACGAATTCATTCGTAGAGGCACTCACGACTCTCAGAGTAAAGAGGGCAGCGGAGGGCTTGAGTTCCCAGCCGGCTACATGTTCAAAGAGGCCCCAAAGTGGGAGGCCGATGACATGACTGACCCAGTGGACATGCTCTGCGCTGAGTTAGAGGCCGTTGGAATTCACCACGCAATTGTAAATGTCGATGACGAAGCCGCTGCAGAAGCAGTACGCCAACACCCTGGGCGATTCTCTGCACAGATCAATGTTGACCCGAACGAAGGCATGGATGCAGTTCGGAGGATTGTTCGATTCAATGACGAGTTTGACCTCAAGGCGGTAGGAGCATTCCCCGCTGGCCTGACCCCGCAGGTACCCCTCAACGACAAAAAGTTCTACCCGATCTATGCGAAGTGTGTTGAGTTAGGAATTCCTTTCTGCTCAACAGTTGGAGTACCAGGGCCGAGAATCCCATTTGGCGTGCAAGATGTAGCCCTAATAGACGAGATCTGCTGGTTCTTCCCCGAGCTCACATTTGTGATGCGTCATGGAGCCGAGCCTTGGGCCGATCTCGCAGTGAAGTTGATGCTTAAGTGGCCAAACCTCTACTACTCCACTACTGCATTCGCCCCTAAGTACTACCCCAGAGAAATCATTGACTACGCGAATACACGCGGTGCCGACAAAATTATCTGGAGTGGCTACTTCCCCGCAGGGCTCTCCTACCAACGAATCTTTAGCGAGCTCCCAGATGTGCCATTTCGTGACCACGTCTGGCCGAAGTTTCTGAGAGAGAACGCTGCACGCGTCTTTAACCTAGACATCTAATTTGATTTAGAAGAACCAAGGAGAGTCCTCTATGGGCCCGCTATCTGGAATTCGCGTAATTGAGTTACCAAACATTGGTCCACTCCAATTCGCTGGCATGGCGCTCGCAGATCTGGGGGCCGAGGTACTTCGCCTCGATCGCTCAACGGACGTAGCGAGAGGCTCCGGCACCTTCCCTGCCTCACCGTTCGCCAGCCTTGACCGCAACCGCCTCTCGGCCGGGATAGATCTCAAACACCCAGAGGCCGCCGAGACGGTTCTACGCCTATGCGAGAACGCCGATGTAATCCTCGAGGGATTTAGGCCCGGCGTTGCTGAGCGTCTAGGCGTTGGGCCAGATGATGTGGCAAAGAGAAACCCTCGAGTCGTCTACGGACGCATGACTGGATGGGGCCAGGATGGCCCGATGTCGCAGGAGCCTGGGCACGACATCAACTACATCGCTCTCGCCGGAGTACTAGCGCACATCGGCACCGACGGAGGCCCTCCGGTTCCACCGATCAACCTCATAGGCGACTTTGGCGGCGGAGGATTGCTGTTGGCATTTGGTGTTCTCGCTGCGCTACTAGAGCGGGCAACATCGGGGATAGGCCAAGTTGTAGATGCGGCGATGGTCGATGGATCAGCAATGCTTATGAGCACATTTGTCGGTATGTCCGCAATGGGGTTCTGGTCAGATGAGCGTGGAACCAACATGCTCGACGGAGGTGCTCACTTCTACGGTGTCTACGAGACCTCTGATAAATGCTGGATATCGATTGCAGCGTACGAACCTAAGTTTTATGCAGAGTTCGTCTCGTTGATGACACCTCTAGGGATCGACCTTGATGTATCTACGCAGATGGAGCAGGGGCGCTGGCCTGAGTGGAAAAATGCGCTCTCTGCGATATTTGCAACACGATCACGAGATGCATGGGGCGAGTTCTTCGCAGGGCACGAGGTCTGCTTTGCTCCCGTGCTCACTATGAACGAAGCACGCAAGCACCCCCACAATGTGGCTCGATCAACCTTTGTGGAGGTAGAGGGCGCTCCGCAACCTGCACCGGCACCGCGCTTTAGCCGCACACCTGGTGAGATACTTCGCACCCCTGTAGTCCCTGGAAAGGACACACGCGAGGTGCTTACGAAGTGGGGTCTACCTACCGATGAGGTAATCCGCCTACTAGCGAACGGAACTCTCGCCTAGTTTTGAGGGTCTGTTTTGAGGGTCTGTTTTGAGGGTCTGTTTTGAGGGTCTGTTTTGAGGGTCTGTT